>NZ_BAAGPR010000005.1:0-176724 GCF_054783955.1 Streptomyces mayteni
TCGCGGCTCGCGGCTCGCGGCTCGCGGCTCGCGGCTCGCGGCTCGCGGCTCGCGGCTCGCGGCTCGCGGCTCGCGGCTCGCGGCTCGCGGCTCGCGGAACTATCACAACTCAATCTTCGGTGCAATTTCTCTGGCTGGTCCGGGGACGGGGCGGCGGATCGGGGAGAACCCGGTATCCATCATGCCGGATCAGCCGAGCGCCGCCAGCGCCAGCACCGACGCCAACACCCCACCAACCGCGAGTACCGCACCCGTGGCGACGAACGTCCGCAGCGGCACCCGCAGTCCGCCCGCGCGGCAGCGTTCGAACCACAGCAGGGTGGCGAGTGACGCCCACGGGGTGATCAGCGGGCCCACGTTGGTGCCGATCAGGAGGGCGAGGAGCTGGTCCTCGTTGCCGACCGGCACCGCCGCCTCGCCGGCCAGGTAGACGGGGAGGTTGTTGAGCGCGTTGGAGAGTCCGGCGCCGATCCCCGCCGCGCGCAGCATGCCGCCGAGGTCGTCGGCCGTGCCCATCGCCGAGGCCAACAGGTCGTGCAGGCCGCGCGCGTTGACCGTCTCGACCACCAGGAACATCCCCGGCACCAGCACCAGAAGCCGCCACGGCACGAGCGAGATCCTGAGCACCGCGGGCCGCCGCGCCGCGAACGCGGCCACCGCGACGGCCGCCGCCGCGCTCGACGCGATCCAGAGCGGGGCGTCCGCCAGCAGGATCGCCAGCAGGAAGCCGGCGCAGGCGAGGCCGCAGACCCGGAACAGCACCGGATCCGCCGGCCGGTGCGGCGCGGGGACGTCGTACGTGTCGGCCCCGCGGCGGCCCCGGCGCCAGAAGAAGGCCCACAGGCAGGCCGCCGTGACCGCGATCGCCGCCACCTGCGGCGCCCACATCCGGCCGGCGAGACCGACCGAGGAGAGCGCGACGCGGTCGGCGGCGAGCAGGTTCGTCAGGTTGGAGACGGGCAGCAGCAGGCTCGCCGTGTTGGCCAGCCACACCGTCGTCATGGCGAGCGGCAACGCCGCGATCCCGACGCGGGCGGCCAGCGCCAGCATGACGGGCGTCAGCAGCACGGCCGTGGTGTCGAGGTTGAGGGCGACGGTGGTGACCGACGCGAACGCGACGCACAGCAGGAACAGCCGCCCGTACCCGCCGCGGCCGGCCCTTGCCACGCCGGCCGCGACGACGTCGAAGACCTCGGCGCGGCTGACGAGTTCGGCCAGCACGATGACGGTGCCGAGGAACGCGAGCAGCGGCCCGACGCGCGCCATCGCGTCGCCGGCCGCGTGGGCCGGCAGCAGGCCGGTGGCCAGGAACACCAGGCCGAGCGCGAGGAGGGCGCCGGCGAGCCAGTCCAGCGGACGCGGGCGGAGGAAGGAACGCACGAGCAGAAGAATCGCACCCGCGGCGGGCGGCGGCGCATCGCGCATCCCGTGGCGCGGCCGTCTCGGGCGGCGCCGGAGGGGTGCCGGCGGCCCTCGGCGCGGGTGGTGGATCCGCGGCTCGACGGCCGCCGCGGACCGCGGCCCGGAGGGCGTCCCGCGTGCCGTCGCTGGCCCCGGCGTCGACGACGAGCACCTCCCACTCGGCGTGCCGGCCGGGGGAGGAGTGGAGGCAGTGGCGGATCACGAGCGACGACCGGCACAGCCGCCGTGCGTACCGTCGTCCACCCCGGGGCCCCCGCCCGCTGCGGGGCGCGCTGGCCCCCGCACACCCCACTGACCACCGCGAGGGCCTGCCGGGGAGTCTGCCGTGCGCCACAACTCGCGTCGCGGGGGCCGTCGTTGGAACGCATCGTGATTGGTCTGGACCTTGACGTCGCGGGCCGGCGCGGGCAGTGTGCGGGAGCAACGACCTGAGAGCGCTCTCAACGCTGCCCGGCGTCGCGTACCTCCCGTGCGCCCGCAGGGCTGGAAGGAGTCCCCCATGCTCTCCGAACCGTCCATCCCGTCCATCCCGCCCACCCCCTCCACCACGGCCTCCCGGCTCTCCCGCCGCAACCTCCTGCGGGGCGCGGCGCTCGGAACGGCCCTCGGCGCGTCGGCCCTGGCGTTCCGGCCCGGGGCCGCCCAGGCCGCCGCCGGGGCGGCCGCCGCCCCGCTCCCGGTGACCGTCGTCAACCGCACCGGCCAGTTCGCCAACGGCTCGGTGTGGATCTACATCGTCGGCAACGACGGCACCCGCCAGGTCCGCGTCACGCCGGACGGTCGGCTCCTCCCGGTCGCCCTCTCCGACAACGGCCCGGACGGCTACACCGACTACGCCATCCCGCTCGCGGCGAGCGGCGACACCACCATCCCGCTGCCCTACCTCTCCGGCCGGATCTACGTGGCGCTGGGCGAGAAGCTGCGCTTCCGCGCCGTCCCGGACGGCGCAGGCAACCCGGCCCTGGCCTACCCGGCCGGCTGGGTGCCGAGTGACCCCAACTACCAGGTGATCCACGACTGCGCGGAGTTCACCTACCGCCCGGACGGCATGTACTGCAACACCACGGCGGTCGACATGTTCAGCGTGCCGATGGCCATCCGCCTCACCGGCAACGCCGACCAGACCGCCGGCGCCCTCCGGGACGGCGCCCGCGCCCGCGTCTTCGCCGACCTCGCCGCGAACCCCACGTTCGCCCCGCTGGTCCTCGGCGACCGCCGCGTCCTGGCGCCGGGCCACGGCCTGGACGCCGGCCTCTTCCCGCGCGACTACCTCGCGCCCTACGTCGACCACGTCTGGTCCGAGTACGCCGGCCGCGACCTGACCGTCACCACCAACGCCGGCACCTTCACCGGCCGGGTCAGCGGCGACCGGCTCGTCTTCAACGGCCCGGGCCAGGTGTCCTTCGCCCGCCCCGCCACCCGCGACGTCCTCTTCTGCGACGGCGCGCTGCACGCGCCCAACGACCCCATCACCGGCCCGGTTGCCGCCATCCTGGCCGCCGCCCTCAACCGCGGCACGGCGATCAGCCACGCCAGCCAACCCACCACCGACCCGGCCGCCTTCTACCGCGCGGACCCGGCCCACCACTACGCCCGCGTCCTCCACGAGGTCAGCGCCGACGGCCGCGCCTACGCCTTCGCCTTCGACGACGTGGCCGGCTTCGCCTCCTACATCCAGGACAACGCGCCGAGTTCGTTCACCCTGACCCTCACCCCGTTCTGACCTGTGGCCCGCTGGGGCGGCCGGCGGTGGGAGCTCCCGCCGCCGGCCGCCCCGGCGCCACCGAATCCGACTCCGCCCCGACACCCAGCCCGTGCCAGGGAAGCGGGCTGTGCCGAGCGACGCCTGTGACGCCGCTAGCGGGCCAGCCACTGTTGGAGGCGGTTGTGTCGGAACTGGTAGGTGGAGGCGGCCATGCGCAGGATTCCCGCGTCATAGGCCCAGTCGAGGAATCGGGAGAGTCGCCACGGTAGTTGGCCCCGGGTGAGCAGCAGCATCGCCAGGTAGCGGCGGGAGGTCTCGGCGACGAAGCCGGGGCCGGCCGCCAGAGCGGCCGACACGCCGAGTCCGGCGGCGAGTGGTAAGGGGGCGTCCAGCCAGGGGGCTCGCCAGGTGACGACGAAGGCCACCGCTCCGGCGATCAGCCCGGCGATGAGGCCGGCGACGAGATCGTCCCGCAGCGCGGTGCGAGGGGTCGGGGCCTCCTCGGGCTCGTCGGGTGCGCCCCCGCCGTGTCGGCGGGCGACCGAGATGCCGACGCTCACCGCCACGAACAGCGACACCGCGCCGGCCGCGAGTCCGGCCACGAGCCCGGCATAGCGGCCGTAGTCGTTCCCCAGGGCGCCCGCCAGCGCGCCGAAGACCGCGGCGGTGAGCACGGCGGTGGCGAACGTCGCGTTCAGATGAATGTCCCAGCGTACGGCCATGCCGATACCGAGGCCGAAGACAGCGGCGAAGCCGGAGCCGAAGGGCACGCCGAAAGCGGTGGAGAAGACCAGGCTCGCGTTCCATCCCAGCACCAGGCCGACGAGCGCGCTGAGGGCGAAGCGGGCGAGGCCCTTACCGGTGAACAACCGGCCGACGATGATCTGCCGGGGCTGGAGCCACGGCCGAAACGCGCCCCACGCGCCGGCCACCGGGAGGGTGGACACCAGCGTCACCGCCCACATCCCGGGGGAGGGGAGATACCCGTTGGCCACCATGAGAAGCGTGAACAGCAGGAGGAACGGAGACCACAGGGCGACGGTGAGCCCGGCCGCGAGCAGACGTGGCCCGAGGTTTCCGGCGATCGGCCACATCTCGTGGGGCACGACGTCCGTGCTCGGCATGACCCGGCCGGCTATGCGCCTCCCTCCGGTGTCGCGCAGGAACACCGCGAGCCGTGAACACCAGCGGACGACGTCGTCGCTGACATAGGTGCCGCGTCCCGGTCGTGCGTGGAGGGCGGTCAGCGAAGGGAGGGCCCGGGCCAGCAGGCGCTGTTCCAGTGTCCCCGGGTCGGTGGCGGTCGGAGCCGGTACCCCGACGAAGTCGGCCAGCAGGCGCGGCGCGCCGTCGGCCAGGGAGACGGTGGCGGCCAGCGTGAGCAGCCAGGGCGTGGTGAGCGTGGTGGCCAGTGCCCCGTTCCCGGCACGTCGCATGTCGTCGAGGATGTCCTGCCACTGCCCCGGGTCGGGGGCCCGGCTCAGCAGGTAGCCATGTGCCTGGGAGGCGGTGAGCTCCGTGATCTCGATCGGTGCCGAGTCCCACAGCCATCGGCGGCTCGACCTGAGCGTGGCGTACTCGTCCGCGCGGCAGGTCAGCACCAGCGGGCCGTGGTAGGCGTTGAGTTGATCGAGCGCCTGCTGGGCACGCTGGGGTGGTTGACCTGGGGCGTCCATCTCGTCCAGACCGTCGAGGACCGGGACGATGCGCTCCTGTTCCACCAACGCGGCCGCGAGCGAAGGCGATTGCTGGTACGCGGCGGCGAGTTCCCCGGCCAGCCAGTCGACGAAGGGAGACGAGGTGTCCCACGCGGGCAGCGAGACGAGGAACGGCAACGGCTCGTGCCCGCCGTGCTGCCGCGCTTCGAGTAACTGGATCATCAACTCGGTCGCCAGCAGGGTCTTTCCCGCCCCGGGTTCGCCCGTGATGACCAGGCGGCGCGGGCGGAGCCTGGCGAAGTACGCGGCGATATGGGTGAACGTCCCCCGCGCCGCCGCGTGATCGGCGTTCCGGCCCGGTTCCGGGACGTGGCGGAAGGCGATGTCGATGGCGCGAAAGTCCCGACCGAGCAACTGACTGCGCCGCTTGCGCTGCTGGGCGAGCACCAGCTGCGCGAGGCTGTCCGCCTTGCCGTCGAGGACGTCCGCCTCGGCGGGGACGGGCCGTAGCCACGTGGCCAGTACGCCCAGCGTGCCGAGCAGCGCGCTCAGCACTCCGAGGGCGTTGTTGACGGCGCTGAGATCGGCTCCCGTGGCCAGACCCCAGCCCACGAGGACGAGACCGAGCAGGACCAGCAGCACACAGGTGAACGTCAGCCCGCGTCGCATTCCGCCCCGTCTCCCCGCCACTGCCCGGCCGGCGCACCATGGTGGCACAGGGGTGAGGGCGGGGGAAGCGGGCCCGGCTGGACGGCCACCGGACCACTCTCACTCGCCGCGGAACTTACTCGCGCGTAAAAATCATGGGTACCGCTCTTGCGCTCCCTTCCTACCCGCGAGTAAATGAGTACCGCAGGGGCTGATGGACCGTCAGCCCGTTCGCAGCGGGGGCCGGTACGGGACCGAGCCGCGGCCCCGTGCGCACCCGCCGGCCGCCGTGAGCGCACCGCACCGCATCGCATTCCACGCCCCTCGTGGTCCCCCATCTCGCACGCCTCCTCGGCGTGCGCACGGCCGCGGCGGTGTGGAGCGTGTCAGGTAACTCCCCCACACCGAAAGGTAGTTTCCATGCGACGCAGCAAGCTCGGGATCGGTCTCGTGATGTCCACGGCCACGCTGGCCGCCGGCGCGTTCGCGCTGGCGCCGGCCGCCGGCGCGGTCGAGCCGACGAACGCCACGGTGTCGGCCGACTGCGGCAGCTACGGCTCAGGGGAGGCGCGACTCGTGGCCACCCAGGACGGCACGTCGGCGACCATCACCCTGAGCTCGTCCGCCGTGACCGCGCCCATCGCCATCCCGGCGGGCTCGGTCGACTCCACGCTCACCCTCACCAAGAACGGCGGCGACACGGCGACGTTCACCGGCAGCGACAACCCGGCGATGGCGGCCGGCGACGACGTGACGACCGGCCCGCTGAGCGGGACGGTCGCCGCGGGCGACGTACTGGAGGCGGTGTCACTGGAGTTCACCGTCTTCGGCTTCATCACGGTCAACTGCACGGCCACCTCACCGCAGTCACCCGGGCCCTTCGTGTTCTGATCCGCGCCACCGACGACGACCCCCGGCCCCCCGCCGACGGCCGCGGCGGGGGGCCGGGAGCCGTCCGCCGATGCGCTACCGTCCGCTCCGGCGGAAGGCTCGCGACACCGATTCTTCGACGACGAGCCGCACTTCGAGGCGACGACCGGACGCCGACCCCGCGTAGCGCGCCGGCCCGCGCGCCGGCTCGTGCAACCGGACGCTGCCACGTGGGTGGCATGTGGGTGTCCTGCGCGGCGCATATTGCGGGTAGTCACGGGCCGAGCCGTGCCCGGGGGATGTGGGTGACAAGGGGGCTGTGCCCATGTCATGGACGCCGTTGTTGCACTACGACTTCGTCAATCACGCCGCGCTCGACGAGACCGGGCACGGGTTTCATGGGCGGGTGGAGCTGCCCGCGGCCGATCGGTGGGTGGATCGGCCGGTCGAGGGGATCGCGACCGCCGTGCGGTACGACCATCCGGAGTCCAAGATCGTCACCGGCCCGCGGCCGGACTTCGCCGGGTGGCGGGGGCTGCGGGTCCGCGCGTACTTCAGGGCCGAGGACGCCCTCGGCTCCCGGCGGCTCAACCTGGTGGAGGGGGACGGCTCGTTCGCGCTCTTCACCGAGCCAGGCGGCGTGCTGTCCGGCACCATCAACGACGGTTCGCCCGAGTGGTGGGGCCTCTCCAGCCGGGCCGGGCGGCTGCGGGTCGGGCAGTGGCACCTCGCGGAGCTGCTGTACGACGCCGGGCAGGTGCTCACGCTCAGCGTCGACGGCCAGCTGCTCGGCGCCCGGATCACCGCCGGGCTGCCGATCCGGCCGGTCGCGGAGAACGGCATCCGCATCGGCTACTGGCCGGGCGGCGACTCCCGCTACACGTTCCGGGGGCTGATCGGCCCCGTCTGGGTGGACACGCTGGACGAGCGGGAGGAGATGGTCACCAACCTCGTGAAGCTGCTCTGCACCGGCTCGGACGGCACCAGTCGGCTCGAGGAGTGGGACGCCGCGCTGCGGCGGGAGTTGACCGGCGCGGAGCAGCAGGCGCTGCGCGCCTACGGCGCCGACGTCGCGGCCGGGGTGAAGCGGCTGTCCGCCGTCATCGTGGGCCAGGCCGCCGACCCGGCGGCCACGTTGGACGCGCTCATGCCGGTCGCCGTCGAGATCGCCGAGCTGACCCAGCGCCACGAGCAGGCAGGCACCGACCTGTTCAAGGACCCGGCGCTGGCCGGCCTGCTGCAGCGGTACGTGACCACGGCCTGCGAGGGCAACGCGGCGGCCGAGCAGGCGTTCGGCTGGGAAGCGCTGCGGCTGCTCGCCGCCGACCCGCTGTCGCCCGAGCGCTGGGAACAGATCCGGCGCGCCCACCCCGAGTGGTGCGTGAGCACGTTCCCGCCGGTCTTTCCCGGCGGCGATCCGAGCGCGTACGACTGGCTGGTGCAGTGGCTACAGCGCTGGTGCGGCGGGGGCGGGAACGGGGGCGGGAACGGGGGCGGGAACGGGGGCGGGGCAGGCCGTCCAGGAGGGCCCGGCGGTCGCTGTGGTTGCGGCGGCCGAGGAGACGCCGACCGGGGCGCGACGCACGTCCACATCCACTGCGATCAGCACCGCCATCACCACGACCACGATCACGACCGCGATCGGGGGGAGACGTCATGAGCAGGCTCGACACCGTCCGCACCTACCTCATCGAGCGGTTCTTCGAGGTCCTCACCACCAACCCGGACTTCGCCGGGCTCACCGAGCCGGCCGAACTGTTCGACGCCGACGGCCGGTTCACCGTGCCCGCCACCCCGGCCGGCTTCGTCCGGATCCCCACCACGACCGCGCTCGACGCCCGCATCGCGGGCACCACGGACCCCGAGCGGCGGGAGCAGCTCGAGCGCTTCCGCTACATCCTGGAGCTCACGCTCGCCGAGCTCTTCGGCCTGCTCGCCGCCGACGACCGGGACAGCGCGGCCGAGTTCGTGGCGGTGGCCGAGCGCTGCGCGCCCGTCGTGCGGCACCCCGACAGCCAGACGTACTGGCCGGTCGACGTCCTCCGCTACCTCGGGTTCGACGACGGCGTGCTGCGCGGCCGGCTCTACACCGAGGGCGGCACCCGGCCGGTCGGGCGGGACGCGTTCGGCGTGCTCTTCGACAACCCGGACGCCTGGCAGGGCCCCGCGCCGGAGGACGTTCCGCAGGGTGGGCGGCGGCCGTTCACCGCCACCATCGGCATCGATGCCGGAGTGGAGCCGTACCCCGACTCGCCGCTCACCGCCGGGCACCTCAACCTGCCGGCGAGCGACGCCCGGCTCACCCCCGGCCGCCTCACGCCCACGCTGTTCTCCGAGATCAAGTCGCCCGAGGCGGCTTCCCGGCTGAACCGGCACTACGCGGCGACGGCGGCCCGCGGCGGGCGCTTCGCCGAGCTGCGCAACAACCGGATCCACCTGGATCCGCTGCGCGAGGTGGCCTTCCCGCGCAACGGCGGTGAGCCGCTGATGTTCCTGTACCACGCCTTCTATCCGGCGGACGACGGCGCCCGGCGCGAGGGGGATGGCGGCGGCACCAACCGGGAGTTCCACCACCTCGCCGTCGGCCTGCTGATGGACCGCTTCCCGACCGGAGACGGCGGCTGTGGCGGCGGGCCGGCGCTCAGGGCCCGCGCGGCCGAGCGGCTCAGCGGGCTGCTCTTCCTGAGCACCAGCCCCACCACCGCCACCGTGATCCCGCTCGACCACCCCTCGGTGACCCTCGTGGACGACACGGGCGCCGAGAGCCCGGACGGGCTGCACCCGGTGGTCTTCGCCAACCTCCTCGCCGTCCAGGGCCTGGCGAACCAGGTCAGCTACGACACCATCGCCGAGGGCGGCGCGGGCGTCGCCACCTACGACCCGGGCGACCGGGAGTTCTGGGCCGGGATCGGCGCCGCCCTGCCGGTGTTCGCGATCGGCGGCGCCGGCATCGGCGCGTTCGTCGGCAGTTTGGTGGCCCCGGGGGTCGGCACCGCGATCGGCGCGGCGGCCGGGGCGGTCATCGCGATCCTCATCCTCATTCTGATCAGCCTGATCGCCTGGCTGGCGGCCCTGGTGCAGAACAAGCTCTTCGGCGGCGTCAAGGACCGGCAGCACGACTACACCGACATCGACGGCTACTACGGTGAGAAGAAGCCCATCGAGGACTTCCAGAAGCCGGCGCAGCAGGACATCGGCCCGCCCGGGGTCGTCTCCGAGACCGGCGGCGCCACCCCCGGCCGGTCATACACCCTCCAGAACATCCCGCACTTCCCCGCCGAGAACCTCTACGGCCTCGACTTCAGCACCGGCGACACGTTCCGGATCGTCGACGACGCCGCCCGCCGCGAGACCCTCGGCTGGCGCGCCTTCACCGGCGGCGTCGGCTACCAGTTCGAACGCCCGGTCCCCGGCCGCACCGAGACCTCGGGCGCCTCGCTGCGCGACTACTTCGAGCTGTTCACCGCCACGTACGAGGGGCTGCGGGCCGCCAGGGAGCAGGTGGTCTACTTCGGGGCGGAGCCGGGCGTGGCATAGACCTCAACGGCGCGGCGTGCGGCCGGCCGCGAGGTCGGCGAGGACCCGCTCGGGGTCGTGCTGCTTCCAGTACCTGAAGAGGAGCGTGACGCCCCGCCCAGTCACCGCCAACGAGCCGATCGGGAGTGTCGGTTCGACGAGGTAGCGGGGTTCGGCCCACTGCTGGGCGACGACGGCCAGGGGGCGGTCGGCGCCGGTCAGGATCCAGGTGGCCTGGCCGCCGGCGATCGTGGCGAGGAAGTGCCTGGCCAGCAGGCCCGAGACGACGGCGGCCAGCGTGGCGTCGGCCGGCAGGTCGAGGGTCTCGGCGTGGGGGAGGGCGTCGTCGCCCGCGGCGACGCTGGTCCGGTCCACCGTGATCCGGATGGCCCCTGGCCCGCCGCCCCCGGGCGGCGCGTCGTCCGCGCTCATGCCGCCAACCTACCGACCCGGCCGGGGAGAGCGGCCGGCGGCGTAAAGCGGACGCAACAATTCCCCGGTACGTCCGTTACGCGTGGGACGTACGGTGCCGCTGCTCGACACTCGCCCCGAAATCGGGTGAGAGGCGGGCATGTTCCGCACCTCATGACGTAAGGCCCCACGTGACGACATTCCCCCGGCGTGTGAAACGTCTCGCCCTGGCGCTGGCGCTCGCCGCCTGCGCAGGTACCGCCCTCTCCGCCCCCGCCGCCTCGGCGGCCCCGCGCGAGCCGGATCCCGAGGTGGCCTCCGGCTCCTCCTGGTCCGTCACCCGTGTCGCGGGCGGCTTCGAGGTCGAGCTCGAACTCGACCGTCGGCTCCCGGTCGCCGCCGGCGCGCCCACCCTGGCGGTCGACGGCCGGGTCCTCGGGCCCGCCACCGAGTCCGCCGACGGGCGTTCGCTGTCCCTGGTGACCAGCGACCCGTCGGTGGTGGACGCCACCGAGGTGACGACCGACGCCTTCGGGGCGCCGGCCGCCGACACGGACGTCCAGGTACCGTCGACCGTCCCGGCCGGCGACCAGAGCGTGCTGGCCGCCGACCCGTCAAGCCACGGCGACCACGAGGTGTACGAGGCCGAGTACGACTTCGGCGACCAGGCCGTCCCGCTGCTCAACATCGGCGGCATCCGCGGCGAGATGACCGGCAAGATCTACCTCCCGGACGGCCGGGGCGAGGCGCCCGTCGTCGTCTTCCTGCACGGCCGCCACACCTCCTGCTACGGCTCGGGCGCCGCCAACCCGGCGCGCTGGCCCTGCCTGGCCTCGCCCGACAGCACCCAGCAGCGCCTCCCCATACCCAGCCACCTCGGCTACGAGGAACCCGCCCGCGCCCTCGCGAGCAACGGATACGCCGTCATATCGATATCCGCCAACGCGATCAACGCCAACGACAACCAGCTCTCCGCCGACCACGGCGCCCAGGCCAGGGGCCAACTCGTCCTCGACACCCTGCGGATGCTGGAGCAGGCCGACCGGGGTGAACGGGTCGTCTTCCACGACGCGTTCACCGACCGGGACGTCGGCCTCGACCAGGCGCTCACCGGCGACCTGCGGCCGGCCGACCTGGTCCGCCGGCTCGACCTGGACGACGTCGGGCTGATGGGCCACTCGCGCGGCGGCGAGGGCGTGGTCGCGGCCGCCACCCTCAACGACGCCCGGCCGGTGTCCCGGCAGTACGGGATCGACGCCGTGCTGCCGCTGGCCCCCGTCGCCTACGACCGGATCACGCTGCCCAACACGGTGACCGCGACGATCCTGCCGTACTGCGACGGCGACGTGGAGAACCTGATGGGCCAGCACATCGTCGACGACTCGCGGCACGCCTTCGACGACGACGTGCTGCGCTCCGCGGTCCTGGTGATGGGCGCCAACCACAACTACTTCAACACCGTCTGGACCCCCGGGCTCTTCCCCGCGGCCACCGCCGACGACTGGGCCTCCTTCGCGCCGGACAGCGACGACCCGACGTGCGACCCCTCGGCCGACGCCACCACCCGGCTGACCGCGGCCGAGCAACGGGCGGTCGGCGTCGCGTACCTGGCCGGCTTCTTCCGGCTGACGCTGGGCGACGAGACCGAGTTCCGGCCGCTCTTCGACGGCTCGAACGTGGTCGCGCCCTCGACGGCGTCGTTCGCGTCCATCACCGTCGCCGCCACCCAACCCGCCCGTTCCCGCACCGACCTCGCCACCTTCGAGCGGGCGAGCGACGCGGTGCGCGCCACCGGCGACGTCACCGCCGAGGCGTGCGCCAGCATGGGCGGCGCGGGCGGCGTCACCCTGCCGCAGCCGCGGCCGTTCTGCGCCACCACCGTCGACCAGGCGGCGCTGCCGCACTGGTCGCCGGCGCTGTGGGCGCCCAACGTGCCGGCCGCGCCGATGCTCCACATGGCGTGGGACTCCGCGGAAGGCGACGTCCGGGTGAGCCTGCCGCGCGGCCGGCGCGACATCGCCGACCACGAGCGGCTCTCGGTGCGGATGGCGGCCGACGCGTCCGTCGTCACCGGCACCGACGTGGTGATCAGCGTCGTCGACGGCGCGGGAAGGACCTGGTCCGCGCCCGTCTCGGAGCTCAACCCCGGCGCGGTCAGCCGCCTGCCGGGCCGGGAACACCCCTGGCTGCGCAAGATCGTCCTCCAGCAGGTCACCGTCCCCACCTCGGCCCTGACCGGCCTCGACCTCACCGACGTGCGCGAGGTGCGGTTCACCCCGGCCACCGGCGCCGACGGCACCCCGTCAGGCGGCGTCTTCCTCTCCGACCTCGCCGTCGAGAACCCGGCGGTCGGCGGCCGGCGCCCCGCCAGGCAGGCGACCGTCGACATCGCCTCGACCCGCGTCGAGGAGGGCTCGGGCCCCGGCACCGCCCAGGTGGCGGCCGTGCTCTCGGAGCGGGTGCGGCACCCGGTGACGGCGTACGTCAGCGTCTTCGGCGCCGCCCAGGGCCGGGCCGGGGTCACCATGCGCGAGGTCACCTTCGCCCCGGGGCAGGTGTGCGTGCCGGTGGCGGTCCCCACCTACGGGGACACGCTGCCCGGCGCGGCCGCGACCACCGCGTTCAAGGTCTCGGCGACCAACGTCTCCGGCGCCGTGATGGGCGACGCCGGCTTCGGCACGCTGACGGTCCGCGAGGACGACGGCGTCACCGGCGGCTCGCCGGCGCCCGAGGTCGGCGCACAGGGCGACGTCTGCGCCGAGTACGCGGCGGCCGCCGGGCGCCCAGGCGCGCTGCGGGTCGCCGGCCAGGTCCGCGCCGGCGAGACCGTCGAGGTCGGCGCGCGGGGCTACCGCGCGGGCGAGAGCGTGGAGTTCACGCTCGGCGACACGTCCCTCGGCCGGGCCGTCGCGGACCGCCGCGGCACGGTGTCGTTCGAGGCGCCCGTCCCGGCCGACGCCCCCGCCGGCCGCGCCACCCTCACCGCGACCGGCGCCGGCTCGGGGCACACGACGGAGGCCCAGGTGCGGATCAGGCGGTGATTCCCGGAGTGCAGGCCGGCCAGGAGCTCAGGGCTTGAAGGCGACGCCGGCCAACAGGCTCACCTCGGCGTCGGTCAGGGTCTGCCTGGCCGGCGCCGGCAGCCGCGAGCTGACCTCGTAGGGGCGCCAGCGGTGGGCGACTTCGATGCCGGGCTCGACCAGGTCGAGCCCGGCGAAGAAGCGCGCCACCTCGGCGCGGCTGCGCACCTGGGCCGGCGTGCCGCTGGCCCGGTAGACCCCCACGGCCTTCTCCGTCGCCACCGGGTCGTAGTCGGGCGTGGCGTGGCTGACCGTCAGCGCCGAGCCGGCGGGGAACGCGTCGAGCAGTGTCCTGACCACGCGGAACGGGTCCCGGTCGTCCGGCATGAAGTGCAGCACGGCGCAGGCGCTGAGCGCCACCGGCTGGCTGAGGTCCAGGGTCTCCGTCAGCTCGGGGGCGGACAGGATCGCCTCCGGGTCGGTGGCGTCCGCCCGCAGATAGGCGGTGCGGCCCTCAGGCGAACTGTCCAACAGGGCCTGGGCGTGGGCCAGCACCAGCGGGTCGTTGTCGACGTAGACCACCCGCGACTCGGGGGCGACGCTCTGCGCGACCTCGTGCAGGTTGGGCGAGGTCGGGATGCCGGTGCCGATGTCGAGGAACTGCCGGATGCCGGCCTCCGCGAGCATCCGGATCGCCCGGTGCATGAACGACCGGTTCTCCCTGGCGAGCGTGATGATCCCGGGATAGACCGTCAACGCCCTGATGGCGGCCTGGCGATCGGGCTCGTAGTTGTCCTTGCCGCCCAGGAAGAAGTCGTACATCCGCGCGGAGTGCGGCTGGCCGAGGCGGAGATCCTCGATGCCGACCTCCGGGACGGCGGCGGTGCCTTGTTCTTGGCCGTCCATGACTCCCCTTCGTCCCAACGTTCCCAGCCGTCCCATGGTAACCGCGTGCGGCCCGTGGCGGCGCGCCAACTTCCTTGTGGATCAAGCGAGTTCTTCGGCGTGCCCGCCCGTCAGGGCAGCCGGCGGGCCGCCGGGACGGCGGCCGGGGTGCGGCGGCCGCGGATGAGGGTGTCGGCGGTGAGCGCCAGCAGCAGGACGAGGCCGGTGACCACGTAGCGGGTGGCGGTGTCCAGATTCAGCAGGGTGAGGCCGCTGGAGATGGACGTGATGACGAGGACGCCGACCAGCGCCGACCAGGCGCTGCCCCGCCCGCCGAAGAGGCTGGTGCCGCCGATCACGGCCGCGGCGATGGCCATCAGGAAGGTCTCCGTGCCGCCGGTGCCCTGGTTCGCGGCGGCCAGCCGGCCCGCCGCGAGGACGCCGCCGAGCGCGGCCAGCGCCGAGCAGGCCACGAAGCAGGAGATCGTCGTGCGCCGGACCGCGACCCCGGCGAGCAGCGCCGCCCTCGGGTCGCCGCCCACCGCGCGCACCGCCCGGCCCCAACGGGTGCGGCGCAGCAGCACGTCGACCACGAGGACGAGCGCCACCAGCAGCACCACCGGGTAGCCGATGCCGCGTTCGGTGCCCAGGTAGGCGACGGTCGCGCAGAGCAGCGCGGCAAGCGCGGCGACGCGGAGCACCAGCCGGCCCATCGAGATCCGCGGCAGCCCGGCCCGCGCCCGCCTGGCGCGCTCAACGAGCTGGACCACGGTGACCACGGCGACCGCGGCCGCCACCAGGCCCCAGGCGGCGAGCGGGGAGAGGAAGCTCTCCTGGGCGAACCGCACCAGCCACGACTCGAAGGGCAGGTTGATCGAGCCCTGCGGGCCGAGCACCCGCAACTGCACGCCGGCGAGGACGAGCAGCCCGGCCAGCGTCAGCACGAAGCTCGGCAACCCGAGCCGGGTGGCGAGCAGCCCGTAGCCGAGGCCGACGGCGACGCCCACGGCGAGCGCCAGCGCGATGCCGAGCGCGATCGGCCAGTCCGCCAGGACGGTGGTGACCCCCACGACGGCCGCCGCGAGCCCGCTGACCGAGCCGACCGACAGGTCGATCTGGCCGACCAGCAGCACCAGGACGACGCCGAGGGCGATCACCCCGGTGGGCACGGACTGCAGGGTCAGGTTGACCAGGTTCTCGGCCGACAGGAACGCCGGCTCGATCAGCCCGAACACGGCCCACAGCAGCACCAGGGCGCCGATCACCGGCAGCAGGCCGAGCTCGCGGTCGGGGATGTGGCGCAGCAGGCGCGGCCACGGGTCCTCGCGCGCGAGGACGGCGACGAGCGTGCGCTGCGACGGTGGTGCGGTGGCTGGGGTCATCGGGGCTTCCTGCCGCTGGGGCGGCTCACCCCGGTCATCGCGGCGAGCAGATCCTCGTACCCCACGCTGGCGGCGTCAAGTTCGTCGTCGATCCGGCCGAGCCGCAGCACGGCGAACCGGTCGGCGACGGCCTGCAGGTCGGCGGCCTGGTGGCTGATGAGGACGACGGCGTGCCCGCGCTCCCGCAGCCGCTCGACGAGGTTCAGCACCTCGGCGGTCTGCCGGACGCCGAGCGCGGCGGTCGGCTCGTCGAGGACGACGACCCGGGGCGAGCCGAGCAGCGCCCTGGCCACGGCGACGACCTGCCGCTGCCCGCCGGACAGCGCCCGCACCGGCAGCCGGACCGACGGGATGTTGGTGGCCAGCTGGCCGAGCAGCTCCCAGGCCCGCCGCTCCATCTCGACCTCGTCGAGGAAGCCGCCGCGGGTGGGCTCGTGGGCGAGGAAGAGGTTCTCGACGACGTCCAGGTTGTCGCAGAGCGCCAGCTCCTGGAAGACGGCGGCGATCCCCAGGCCGCGGGCCACGGCGGGGGAGTCGAGCACCACGGGCGCGCCGTCGAGCAGCACCTGGCCGGCGTCCGGCCGGTAGACGCCGGCGATCACGCCGGCCAGCGTCGACTTGCCGGCGGCGTTGTCGCCGACGACGGCCAGCACCTCGTGCTGGCGGATGTCGAGGTCGACGTCGATGAGGGCGCGCACGCCGCCGAAGTTCTTCGAGACGCCGCGCAGCGACAGCACGGGCTGCGCGTCGTTCACGACGCCTCCCCGGTCAGCCCCGCGGCCGCGCACGCCGCCGCGTAGTAGCGGGTGCAGATCTCCTCCACCGTGTGCACCCCGCCGTCGACCAGCACCCGCTCCACGTCGTCGACGCCGACCGCCCGGGGCGCGAGGAGCATGCTCGGCACCCCCTCGATGGTCGCGGTGGTGCGGGGCGACTCGCCGCGCAGGACGCGCACGGCCAGCTCGGCCGCCGTCCTGGCCTGCTCGGTGGTTGCCTTGAAGACCGTCATGTACTGGTCGCCCGAGATGATGCGCTGGGCCGCCGCCAGCTCGCCGTCCTGCCCGGTGACGGGCGGCACCGGGTCGAAGCCGGCGGCCTTCATCGCGGCGACCGCGCCGCCCGCGATGCCGTCGTTGGCGGCGTAGACGCCGTCGATCCGGTCGCCGAACCTGGTGACCTGGCTCTCGACCCAGTCGGTGGCCTCGTCCGGGCTCCAGTCCGGGGTGTCGTACTCGGCGAGCACCTCGATGTCCTCTCCTTCGAGGGCACGGTCGACGCCGGCGGCGAGCGCGGCGGCGTTCGGGTCCGTGCCCGAGCCGCGCACGAGGAGCACCCCGGGGGGACGGCCGTCCGCACGCGGACCGTTCGCTCTCGCGGCCTCCTCGACGGCGGTCACCAGCGAGGTTCCCTGGAGGTAGCCGATGAGCTCGCTGTCGAACGAGACGTAGTAGTCGACGCCACCGCCGGCGATGAATCGATCGTAGGCGATGACGGGGACACCGTGCCGGTCCGCCTCCCGGACGATGCTGACGGCGGCCATCGTGTCCACGGCGTCCAGGACGAGGACGTCGGCCCCCCTGGCGAGCATCGACTCCGCCTGCTGCTGCTGGATCGCCGCGTCCTGGTCGGCGTTGGCGTAGTACACCTCGCAGCCGGCGCAGCGCTGCTCCACGACGCCGACGAAGGTGGGGCGGTCGGTGGTCTCGTAGCGCGCCGTCTTCACCTCGGGCAGCAGCAGCCCGATCGCGCCCTCCGCCGGGGCGGCCGAGGCACCCGGCACGCAGCCGGCCGCCGCCGCCAGCAGCAGCGCCGCGAGGCAGCCGGCCCAGGTTCTCCGGCCGACCGTTCTTCGCCCGACCGCTCTCCGGCCGACCGCACTTCCCTCGATCACGGGGTCACCCCGAGCGCCCCGCGGACCCGGGCCGTGTCGAGGGCGACGGCCAGCGCGCCGCGCACCTCGGCAGCCGCGCCGAGCCCGGAGGCGACCACCCTGGCCGGGCCGCCGGTGCTCGGCATGGTGCGCTGCTCCACGACGGTGCGCATCGGGCCGAGCAGGATCTCGCCGGCCTCCGCGAGTTGGCCGCCGACCACGACGATCTCCGGGTCCACCAGGTTGCACAGGTTCGCGGCGGCCACGCCCAGGTGCTGCCCGGCGTCGGAGAGCACGCGGCGGCAGCCGGGGTCGCCCTCCTCGGCGCGGAGGATGACGTCCCGCAGCGTGAGGTGGCCGTGGCTCGCGGTGAGCATCCCGAGCAGGGCCGGGGCGCCGACGAACGTCTCCAGGCAACCGCGGTTGCCGCAGCGGCAGATCGGGCCGTTCTCGTCGATCGTCACGTGCCCGATCTCGCCGGCGCCGCCCGACCGGCCGTGCACCAGCTGCCCGCCCATGACCAGGCCGCCGCCGACCCCGTGGGAGACCCGCAGATAGGCGACGTTCTCGTGGCCGACGGCGGCGCCGAGCCTGGTCTCGGCGAGCGCCCCGAGGTTGGCGTCGTTGTCGACGGCCACCGGCACGGCCAGCTCGCGCCCGATCACCTCGGGCACGGATATCCCGTCCCAGCCGCGCAGCATGCCGACCGTCGTGATGCGCCCGGTGGCGCGGTCGACGGGGGCCGGGAGGCAGACGCCCACGGCGAGCAGTTCCTCTGGCCGCGCGTCGAGGGACTCCAGCATCTCCACGACGAGCAGCGCCGCGCGGCGCAGCCCGGCGTCGGCGCGGTGGTCGGGCGCCAGCGGCATCCGCTGGTCGGCGAGCAGCTGCATCGCGGCGTCGGCGAGCGCGACCCGCATGGACCGGCTGCCGAAGTGGACCCCGGCCACCAGGCCGAGGCCCCTGGCGAGGGTGACCTGGAGCGCGCGCCGGCCGCTGCGGGTGGAGGGGGAGGTGTGCAGCACACCGCTCGCCGCGAGCTCCTTGACGATGTTGGAGACGGTGGCCGGCGACAGCCCTGTGACACCGGCCAGTTCTATCTGCGTGAGCGAGCCGTGCCGCTGAACGGCGCTCACGATCCGGGCTCGGTTGGCCTCACGTAGTGAAGTCTGCGAGCCGGGAGTCACCCGGTCAGTGCGCACGACGGGCAGCCTACCGTCCGCACCCCCGTCGGGGCAGAGGGCACGTTCCCTTGCGTACATGAACCGGCCGCAAATAACGACTGAACCCATCTTTGGATTTACTTCTTGACTTCAAGGAGGGCTGGGCCTTTGATGACCGGGGACACCCCTGGTACGGCAATGAAGGCGTAGGGATTCACTGATGCGTGTCACTCACAAGACCGGCTCGATGGTGGCCGGCGTCGCCGTCGCCGCCCTGACGCTCGGGGCGTGCAGCGGTTCAAGCAACGACAGCGGCGGCGACTCGAGCGGCGGCGGCGCCGGCGAGCAGGTCGAGGTCTTCACCTGGTGGGCCGCCGGCTCCGAGAAGGCCGGCCTCGACGCCCTGGTGAACGTGTTCGAGGAACAGCACCCCGACATCGAGTTCGTCAACGGGGCCGTGGCCGGCGGCGCCGGCTCGGCCGCCAAGGACCTCCTGCAGTCCAGGCTCCAGGCCAACGACCCGCCGGACACCTTCCAGGCGCACGCCGGCATGGAGCTGCTCGACTACATCAACGCCGCGCAGCTGCAGGACGTCTCGCCGCTGTACGACGAGTTCGACCTGCGGGACGCCTTCCCGGCCGACCTGATGGAGCTGCTCACCCACGACGGGCAGATCTACTCGATACCCTCCAACGTCCACCGGGCGAACGTGCTGTGGGCCAACTCCGGCGTGCTGGAGGAGAACGGCATCGACCCCAACGCCACCTACGCCTCGCTCGACGACTGGTTCGCCGACCTGGACGCCCTCCAGGAGGCCGGCGTCACCCCCCTCTCGGTGGCCACCGCCTGGACCCAGGTGCACCTGCTGGAGACGATCCTCCTCGCCGACCTGGGAGCCGACGCCTACAACGGTCTCTGGGACGGCTCGACGGACTGGGAGGGCGCCGACGTCACCGCCGCCCTCGAGGACTTCGAGCAGGCCATGAGCTACACCAACACCGACCGCGACGGCCTTGACTGGCCCGAGGCCACCCAGATGGTCATCGACGGCAACGCCGCCTTCAACGTGATGGGCGACTGGGCCGTCGCCGCCTTCGAGGAGCAGGGCCAGGAGCTCGGCACCGACTTCACCGCGAACCCGGTCCCCGGCACCGACGGCGTCTTCGACTTCCTCGCCGACTCCTTCACCCTGCCGGTGGGCGCCCCCGACGAGGAGGGCGCCAGGGCCTGGCTGGAGACGGTCTCCTCCGCCGAGGGCCAGACCGCGTTCAACGTGGCGAAGGGCTCCATCCCGGCCCGCGTCGACGCCGACCCGGCGGACTTCTCCGCGTACCAGCAGTCGGCCATGGAGTCGTACGGCCAGGACACCATCGTCCCCTCCCTGGCGCACGGCGCCGCCGCCCCGGTGGCCGGGCTGAACGCCGTCACGGACGCCACCAGCAGGTTCACCTCCGGCGCCGCCGACCTCTCGACGTTCCAGTCGGAGCTCGCCGCCGCGGTGGCCACCAGCTGATCTCCAGCGCCGACCCGGGATCACGTCACGGTGCGCCGCCGGCCCTTCCCCGCCGACGGCGCGCCGTGACGCCCCAAGGGAGAGACACGAGACACCGATGACACACACCCTGAAACGCGTCGGGCCGCCGCTGCTGCTGCTCGCCCCCTCGCTGATCCTCGTGGGCGTCTTCGTCTACGGGCTCATCGCCGTGAACTTCGGGACGTCGACGACCGACATCCACACCGCGGCCCAGGCCACGGGCCAGGAGCCGTCGAACACCGTCTGGTTCGACAACTACCTCGACCTCCTCGGCAACGACGCGTTCCAGCACTCGCTGCGGAACCTGCTGCTCTACACCGCGGTCTTCCTGTGCGGCACCCTGGTCATGGGCTTCCTGTGGGCCTGGCTGCTGGAGCGGCCGATCAGGGGCGAGGGGATCTTCCGCTCCATCTACCTGTTCCCGATGGCGGTGTCCTTCGTCGCTTCCGGCGTGGTGTGGCGATGGCTCCTCAACTCCGGCCAGGACGAATCGGCCACGGGCCTCAACCGGCTCTTCCAGATGACCGGCCTCGACTTCCTCCAGAACAACTGGTGGAACAACGTCGACTACGGCATCACCGCCATCGCGATCCCCGCCATCTGGCAACTCTCCGGCTACGTCATGGCGTTGTTCCTCGCCGGCTTCCGCGGCATCCCCGACGAGCTGCGCGAGGCGGCCCGGATGGACGGCGCCACCACCTGGCAGCTCTACCGCCACGTGCTGTTCCCCCAGCTCTCCCCGGTCGCCCTGTCGGCGCTGATCATCATCGGCCACATGTCGCTGAAGTCCTTCGACCTGATCATGTCCATCTCGAAGCCGGCGAACTACCAGACGAAGGTCCCCGCGGTGGACATGTACGTCTTCAAGTCCAGCTTCGACTACGCCAACGCGGCCGCCATCGGCTCGATCCTGCTGGTCCTGGTGGCCGTCGTGGTCGTGCCCTACCTCGTCCGTACCAACCGCAGGGAGCGGTAATGGCCACGCTCTCGACCACCACCACCCCGCCGACCACGGCGCGCCCCGCGACGCCCTCCTCGCGCCCCCGGCGCCCCGGCGGCTTCACCCTGGCCCGCACCCTGCGCTACGCCGCCCTCCTCTTCTTCCTCCTCATTGTCCTGATCCCGGTCTACGTGCTGCTGATCACCAGCTTCAAGGGCCCGGGCGACGCGGCACCGGCCCGCGCCTGGAACCTGCCGTCGACCTGGACGCTCGACAACTGGCGCACCGCCGCTGACACGTTGACCCCGGCGATCTGGCGCACCCTCCAGATGGTGATCCCGTCGGCGATCATCGCGGCGTTCCTCGGCTCGATCAACGGCTTCGTGCTCTCCCGCTGGTCCTTCCGCGGCGCCAACATCGTGTTCACGCTCATCCTGTTCGGGATGTTCATCCCGTACCAGGCGGTGATCATCCCGCTCAACGAGCTGGTCCTCGACCTGGACCTGCCGAGCGGCGTGCCCACGCTGATCCTGCTCCACGTGGTGTTCGGCATCCCGATCACGACGCTGATCTTCCGCAACTACTACCAGACCGTCCCCCACGAACTGGTCGAGGCCGCCCGCATCGACGGCGCCGGCATGCTGCGGACCTACTGGTCGGTCATCCTGCCGATCTCGATCCCCAGCTTCGTGGTCGTGCTCATCTGGCAGTTCACCTCGGCCTGGAACGACTTCCTGTTCGCGGTCTTCTTCTCCTCCAGCCAGAACGGCCCGGTGACGCTGGCCCTGAACAACCTGGCCAACGGCGCCCTCCTCCAGGACTACGGCGTCTCGATGGCCGGCGCGCTCTTCGCCTCCCTCCCGACGCTGCTCGTCTACATCGTCCTCGGCCGCTACTTCGTCGGCGGCCTGATGTCGGGGTCCGTCAAGAGCTGACGCCCCCTCCGAGACCGTCGGGTCCACCGCACCCCCGTCGCGGTGGACCCGACGCACCACTGAGGCGGCGGCTAGGATTTCCCGCATGACGAGCCCGACGCCCCCGGAGCCCACCGAGCCGCCTGAGGTCCGTGAGGAGTACTTCAACAACGAGCCGATGGGCATCGAGGTCGAGAAGGAGGCCGACGAAGAGAACCCGGATATCGCGCGTCCGTGGAACCCGGAGCAGATCAGGGTCAACACCAAGCAGTTCTCCCTGCGCAACATCCTGGACATGATCGATGACGACTCTCTCGAACTCGCACCGGACTTCCAACGGAACCAGGTCTGGAACCCCTGGCAGAAATCTCGACTGATCGAGTCGGTACTGCTCCAGATTCCGCTGCCTGCCTTCTACTTCGCGGAAGACACCGACGGCAGGATGCGCGTGGTGGACGGCCTTCAGCGGCTCTCCACAATCCATCACTTCGTACGCGGCGGGTCGAAATCGGGCTTCCACCTCAAAGGGCTGGAATATCTTGACGAAGCCGTGGAGGGGAAGCGTTTCGAAGACCTTCCGGCCCCCTGGAAGCGTCGGATTCACAACACCCAGATCTCTACTCATGTGATCGACCCGACGACTCCGCCCGATGTCATGTACGACATCTTCAAGCGGATCAACACCGGCGGGACACCGCTCAATGCCCAGGAGATCCGGCACTGCATGAGCAGGGACCGCAGCCGCCGCATCCTCAAGGAGATGACTTCGACGGACGCGTTCAACGAGGCGACCAACAAGATGGGTGGTCACCGGCGCATGAACGACCGGGAAATGGCTCTCCGCTTCGCCGCGTTCTGGCTGGACGGCCCCGAGGAGTACCGCAGGGTCGCTGCTATGGATCCGTTCCTTCAAAAGGCGACGGCCAAGCTCGACTCCCCGGAGGAAGTGGACGACGCACGCGTAGCGGCGCTCCAGGCCGACTTCACCAAGGCCATGCGCAACGCCCGTCTCGTCTTCGGTGACCACGCCTTCCGCAAGTGGTCCTTGACGCAAGGGGACTGGCGGTCGCCGATCAACCGGGCGCTCTTCGAGGTATGGGCGATCACCCTGGCCCGCTACGAACCGGCCGCCCTCCAGCGCCGCACGCCGGCCATCGTCGACGCCGCGAGAAAGCTGATGACGGAGGACTACAGGTACCTGGACGCCATCACCACGTCCACCGGTGGTACCAGCAAGGTGTTCTACCGGTTTGAGGCGACGGCGAGCGCGGCGGAGGCCGGACAGTGATCACCTCGCTGCGTATCCGCCACTTCAAGCGGTTCGCCGAAGCGGACTTTCCCCTGCGCCGGCTCACCGTCCTGACCGGACTCAACGGCACCGGCAAGAGCACCACCATCCAGGCCCTGCTACTCGCTCGGCAGCTCGCGGACTCACCGAACACCCGCTCGGTGCAGCTCAACGGACCCTACGGCCTCGCCCTGGGCGAAGCCCACGAGGTGCTGCACCCCGACGCCCCCGACTCGTCCATCACCCTGGAGTTGGGCAGCGACCACGCACCGGCCCCCAGCTTCGTCCGCTTGGCCGTCCCCGACGAACAAGCCCTCTACCTGGACGTGGCCGAACAGCGGGGAGATCCGCTGCCGGAACTCTCAGGCCAGGGCTGCTCCTTCACCTACCTGTGCGCCGAACGCCTCGGCCCCCGAGACCAACTCGGCGTCTCAGCGGAACACCCCGACCTCCTCGGGGTGGGCGTGCGTGGCGAGTACACGGCGCAACTGCTCGCCCTGCACGAGAGCCGGCAGGTACGGCCGGAACTGCTCCATCCCGACACCGCCACGACGCACGGCGTCACCGTCCTGCGCACCCAGGTCGAGATGTGGGCGTCGGACATCATCCGGCCCGTCGAGATCCAGGCGCAGTGGCCGCCGGGCATCACCGCCAGCACCATCCGCTTCCGCGAACCGGGGCTGCTCGGCGAGGCCATCCGCCCAGGCAACATGGGCTTCGGCTTCTCCTACGCCCTGCCGGTGATCGTGGCCGGGCTGCTCACCCGCCCCGGTGACCTCCTCATCGTGGAGAACCCCGAGGCCCACCTCCACCCCGGCGGGCAGTCCCGGCTCGCCCGCTTCCTGGCCCGGGTGGCCGGTGCGGGGACACAGGTCGTCGTCGAGACCCACAGCGACCACGTGCTCAACGGCGCGCGGCTGGCCGTGGCGGAAGACGGCACCCTGGACCCGGAGTCCGCACTTGTCCAGTACTACGGCACCGAGCAGGCCGGCGCCATACCGATCGAGCTGACCGCATCCGGCGAACTCTCCGAGTGGCCGGAGGGATTCTTCGACCAGATCGAGCGAGACCTGGGGAGGTTGGCGCGTGCCAGGCGCAGCAGGCGATGACCGACCGCGCTTCGTCGTCGACGAGTCGTCCTTCGACTTCCGCGATCTTGACGAGGAACGCCTGACGGATCTGCTGGACGACTTCTGCGACACCCTGGAGGAGTTAGGCGAGCGCTGGGTCATCGCCGTCTCCTCGTGGTGGACCGAGACCGAGTGCACCGACGGGCAGCCGCTCTTCGAGGTGCTCTACGAGAACGGCGTGCCGAGGCCCGGCCGGGACGCCCGGCTGCGGATGGTTCGGCTGATGGACCGCTGTCCTGAATGGAGCCCGGATCTCATCGGGCTACCGGACCGGGTGGAACTGGCGGGCAACGCCCGGGATATGGCCTGGTCCATCGGCTACGCCTGGCGGCACTCCCGGGACGGCCACCACATCTGCTGCCTCGTCTTCCCGAGGCCAGGCCCGCGCGGCTGGCAGCCGGTCACGGCGACGACCGGGGAGCCACCGACGCCGGTCGTCGCCGACGTGCACTTCTTGGCCGCGCACTCGGCCTACGGCGAGTTCTGGCGCTCCCTCTTCAGCCGGGAAGACGTGACCGAACAGGACTTCCTGGTCCGAGCGCGAGAGGCGTTCCCCGGCCTGGCCTTCGCCGACTCCCTGACCTTCCGCAAGTTCGACGGCACCTACCAGGACCTGCGTGACTGGGTCGTCCAGGCGCTGTCCGTGATCCACGACCACTTCGCCGACGCTCTGCGCGGGCAGGTGGGCATCCCCCATCAGGTGCAGGCCGTGCTCGGACAACACGGAATGGACGTCTCCCCCGAGAGCTCGAAGACCCGAGCCAGCGGGAAGCTCATGAAGCAACGCGAGGTCACGCACGAGGGAGAGGTCTACTCGTGCGAGTGGCACGCGAAGAAGGAGCGCCACCGCAACCGGGTGCACTTCAGCCTGCCGGACCAGCGCCTGGAAGGCCGCCTCCTCATCGGCATCTTCACCGACCACCTCCCCACTGAATGAGCGAGGTGGGCAAGGTGGCCGGCGATCTCCACCGTCGCCAGTCGCCGGCTACAGGAGGTGGTCGGCCCTGCCGGCCTTGATGTCGGTGATGAGGGTGCGGAGGGCTTCGAGGGTGTCGGTGAGGTACTTCTCCTCCTGGCCGTTGACTGCTATGTAGGCGTTGCCGTCGGCGTCGGTGCCGAGCCGGAAGCAGGAGTTGCCTTCGCCGCAGAAGGGCGCTTCCCAGGTGATGTCGGGCATGGGATCCATCCTCACAGTTGATGCGCGATCTTGCGGACGAACTCACGGGAGCTGTCCGGAGGCAGGGCCAGCTCCGTCAGCCAGTCGAACTGCTCCCGATACTTTGCGAGTTGGCCATCAGCGTGCAGGAAAGCGGGCCCGTGCATGCTGTCCACCTGCACCGTATCGAGTTGCGGAACGGCGCCCTCGGCGTACAGCGCGTTCTGCCCAGCACCGGGGAAGGCGCCGCGTTCGAACGGCAGGATCAGTACGGTCACGTTGTCCCGCTCGGACGTCTCCACCAGGCGCTCCAACTGAAAGCGAGTGACCTCGGGCCCACCGAAGCGCATGCGCAGAGCGGCCTCGTGGATGATGGCGACGTAAGGGGTCTCCCTGTCTCCCGTGACCACCTGTTGACGTTCGGAGCGGAGTGCCAGCCTGAGCGCGATTTCGTGCTCGGGGAGGCGGGGAACCACGACTCGGAAGACGGCTGTCGCGTGTTCGGAGGTCTGTAGCAGGCCAGGGATGTGCACCGTGTTGGCGACCCGCATCCGCGCCGCAGATGATTCCAACTCGGCGATGTCCAGCATTCCTTGCGGGAGACTGCCCCGATATCGCTCCCACCACCCGGCCCCTGTGTCGGCCATGGCCACGAGGGCTTCCACGTACGCGGTGTCGCCGCAGAGGTAGTTGGTCGCCAGCTTGCGAACACGTTCCGCGTTGATGGTGCGGGTGCCCGACTCCATGTTGGCGATGCGCGTCCGGTCCATGCCGAGCAGGCCCGCCGCATAGTCGGTTGTGATGTCCGCAGCGAGGCGAAGCTTGCGTAGCTCGGCTCCCAGACGCTTCTGCCGCTCGGTCGGCGTGCGTCGCGTTGACATGCGATTTCCTCCGTTGGCCTTTGCCGAATCTGTCATCGGGTGCCCCCGTCCACACTCGTTGGGGGGTAAATGCCATCATCGTGAAGACAATTGCATCGCCCCACGCTAGCTTGGAGTCACGCCTAAGTCACACACGGCGGCAGCCGGAAGTGCGCCGCGTGAGCGTGCCCGTCCGCCGTGGGGCGGGTGTGCCCGCCCCACGGCGGCGAGCCACCGGCCGACGTATGAACCAAAACCACGTCACCGCATTGGAGTTCACCATGCCCGACATCCCGCTCGTGCCCGCCCACTGGCACTTCCCCGCCAGCCCCGCGTCCGTCGGACGCGCCCGGCACGCCGTCGCCCAGGCGCTGCCGCCTGGACTGCGGCGGTGCCTGGGCGATGACCTGAGCCTGCTCACCTCCGAACTGGTCACCAACGCCATCCGCCACGGGGCGCGCCAGCAGGACGAACGGGTGGAACTCGTCCTGTGGCCCGCCGATGGCCACTACTGGATCGCCGTCTCCGACCCGGGTAGGGCGGCCGGCCTCGGCGTGCCCACACCGAGGAACCCGAACAAAGACGGCGAGACGGGCCGCGGCCTGCTGCTCGTCGACCGCCTCGCCGCCGCCTGGACCGTCCGGCCCCGTCCCGTCCGGGGCACGTCCGTCGTCGCGGGCCTCCCGCTGCGCCGGGACGGATGACTGCGGCGCGTCGACGTTGACGCGATCTCTGTAAGAGTGAGCTGTTGACAGCAGCGAGTGGTGACGTTCCGTGAGGTGGTCTTGCCGCTGGTTCGGCCCTGGCCCCGGGCAAGGGGGAAGCCCTTGGTGCAGACAGCTCTGCCGAGATCATGCCAGGGGGCCAGGAAGCGCCGCGGTGATTTCCCCAGGGCTGTCCGTCGCCCGTCACCGGTCGGTATTGGCCCCTTCTATCTCCTCGATGTTGAAGCCCACCGAGTGGCCCCCCCCCAGCAGGGTGAGGAAGTCCAACAGCTCCTCGGGAATCTCGATTCCGGCGGTACCGACCACCGAGATGACGGAGAACGGGATGTCCCGCTCGCGCAGTCGGGTGATCCCGCGCAGGATCCGGTCGAAGGCGGGCTTGCCCCGCAGATCGACCCGCTCAATGTTCGCGGCGGCCGGCCCGTCGATGCTCACCCCGACGCGGACGTCGTACGCGGCCAGCAGGTCACACGACGCATCGCTGATCAGCGTCGCGTTGGTCTGCACGTAGTGCTGGACTCGGCCGGCACGGCGCAGAGGCTCGAAGAGGGCGAGCAGGGCCGCGAACTTCTTGGGCCCCACCGCCAGCGGCTCACCGCTGTGCCAGACGATCCCGATCGGGTGCCCGCTGTCCTCGAACTGGGCCGCCGCCTTCGCCAAGGCGGCGGCGACCTCCACCGACATGTGATGCCTGAGCTTGCGAAACGGCAGATAGCAGTACCGGCAGTCCAGGTTGCACCAGGTCGTGGGTTGCACGACCACGGTCCCCGGTGCCGTGAACCGCTGTTCGTACAGGGCACGCCAGGGGCGAGTGCGCATCAGAGGGGTCCTCTCCTCGACGGACAGGCCATCGCCGTATCCCGGCGCGGGCCCGGATTCGGGATGCCACCACCATCGGACCCGCGATGACGGGTACGCGATGACATCGCGTTGTCATTGCCGATGACATGTCATCGCGGCGGCGATGACAGTGCACGAAGTCGCCTTCGACGCACGAGAGTTCGAGAAAGGGGCGGTGGGCTATCGTGGCCAGCGTGCCGCGCTCGATTCTGATCCACGACGGTGAGTCCGCCCGCGATATCGGTCTGGTGTACTGCTGCTCCGGCTACCTGGTCGAGGATCGCAAGGTGCTGCTCGTGCACCACAACCGCTTCGACAAGTGGGTTCCACCGGGAGGGCACATCGAGCCCGGAGAGTCGTTCGCCGGCACCGCGGTGCGCGAGTTCAAGGAGGAGACGGGCCTTGTGGTGGAGGCGATCTCCAGTCAGCCGGGCATCCATCCAGCCGACCACAACGCCACCCCTGAGCCCGTGCCCTTCTACGTCGACATCGAGCGTGAAGGCTTCCCCACCCCGGCCCTGGTCCAGTTCTTCTACGTCCAGCGTCAGCCCGGCACCCGCGACCGGGTCGTGGAGGCGGAGCTCGACGAGGTACACGGCGCGGCCTGGTTCGGGCTTGAAGACCTCGACAGCCTCAGGACCTTCGACCAGGTGCGCTCCCTGGCCCGGTTCGCCCTGCTGAACTATCCGGTAGCCCGGGAGCGCGCCGCGTCGTAGGAGCGGCCCTACCGTCCCGCGAGGCGATACCCGCTGGCCCCGTCCACCGTGCTGGCCAGCAGCAGCCGGGCCGGGGCGCCGCCGAAGGCCGCGGAGACGGCCTGGTTGAGGCGCTGAACGTACTTGGGCACCGAGGACGGGGCGACGCAGAGCGTCGCCGCGATCCGCTCCGTCGACAGCGCTGCCTCGGGAGCGTCGTGCACGGCCTTCACCACATCGAACAAACGCTCCGACAGCTCACATCTCACGCTTCCCTCGCTGTCGCGTGCTTCGACGAGGACCGTCCGGCCAGGACCGAGTGCGACGCGGATGATGACCACCTGGGCGGACGCCTCGCTCACGTCTTCTGAGGTTCCGCCGGCAAGACTCATCCGGGACAGGCGCTGAACCGCTTCCTCGTAGGCCGACACCGTGTAGTACGCGGCCCGGATGGTCGCGCGCTTGCCCGAGGCGCCCGGCTCGTTCCACAGTCCGACCTCTGGATCCCACAGGTCGTTCATCAACCTCCACGCCTTGGTGAGCCGGGGATCGCGCGGGTTGGCACCGGCCCGGACGGCGCCCTGGGTGCACAGCGCATACGCCATGTGCTCCCACGCGGTGCCCTGCACGTCCTTGTCATCCTCGACGAAGGTCTCCCAGCGGTGGTGGTTGTGCAGCAGCCACTGGCCCGCCTCGACGACCACTTCGGACAGCTGCTTGTACTGCACCGGGCCGTGCACCCCGCCCGCCTCGCGCGGGATGTCGCGGTATGCGGGTTCGCCACCGGGCCCCGTTCCGGAACAGACGGCCGACAGCCCGAGCAGACACAGCGCGGTCTTGCTCGGACTTGGGTCGGTGTCGACGTAGGTCCGCCACCCCCAGGCGCCGCCGGGCCGCCGGTGGTACAGCAGGCCGTGCACACCGTGCTCGATGAGCGGCTCGACTCGCTCCAGCAGGCTGCTGGTCTCCACCCCGCCGGGCAGGACGAGCCCCGGGCCGAACTCGTGGAGCGCGTCTCGCAGCACGGCGAGCCCGTGCACCACCAGGGCTGTCTGGTGCAGCGAGGTGTCGTCGAGCCCGAGCACCTCGGGCCAACCGTGGTCGACCTGATGGTCCTCCAACCAGCTGACGCACCAGGCCGCGGTCTCCGCGACACCGGTGTGGTGGAAGAAGCGCGAGTGGGAGAGCAGCCCGGCCAGGCCGAACGCGACGAACCGGGTGTGCTCGCCACGGCCGCCCTTGTGGCGGGGCCGGCAGTGCTCCGCGATGGCGACGGTGAGGAAGTCGAGCGCCCGCCGGACCGGCTGTCCGGCGATGCCGGCGGCCCGCAGGATCGGCAGGACCTCGCTGGTGTTGACGATCGAGGAGACCGAGGTCAGCGTGAGTCCCCACCCACCGTCGTACCCCTGACTGCCCAACAGGGTCCGGGCGGCCCCGGCCGCTCTGGACTGGAATGCCGCGAGCCCCGAATGCGCACTCTTCATGATCCGCCTCCGCCCCCGAACCCCAGATCGCCCGGCCGGACCGTACCCAACCCACTTACCGCTGACGCGTGTTCAGGCCGGAGACGCCACGGCTCGTGGTCCGGCTCGCCGCGGCCTGGGCCGTCCGTCCTCGTGACCTCCGAGGCACGTCCGTCGTCGCGTGGCTTCCCCTGCGAGAATGAACGGGAGTTGGGCGAGTGCGGTCGGGGGATGCGGTGCAGTCGGTGTTCGCGAACGTCGCGATCGGTCTGGTGACCAGCCTGCTCGGCGGTGGGTTCGTCTGGCTTTGGGAGCGGGCCAAACGAAGCCGGGCGGTGAACAGGCGGGCGGCCTTCTTCGGGGTGCGCCCGGAGGAGACCTGCCTCGTCGTGTTGGGCGGCCAGCACGACGTGCCCGGCAGCCCGCACTACCGGGATGTGCGGGCCGTCGTCGAGCTGGCTCTGCTGGCGGGCGAGTTGGGCTGCCAGGTGTCGGTGGAGTCGGGTGACTTCCGGGGGAGCAATGGCGACCGCACCGAGTTCTGCGTCGGAGGCCCGCTGGCGGACGTCAACGTCCGTTCCACCGGTCACGTCGCCGCTTACCTGCCCGGAGTCACGTTCCACCCCTACGACGTCGGCCGTCGGGACTCGGTGGCCATCGAGGTCGGGGGAGAGAAGTACCTGTTCGACCGCGGCGACCAGGAGTACGCCATGGTCGCGAAGTTCACCCCCGCCGGTTCCAGCCGCCCCGTCTTCCTGGTGTGCGGCCAGACCTCGATGACCAACCTGGCCGCCATCCACTTCCTACGACGCGAGTACGCGGCGGTCGCCAGGAGGCTGGCCTCGACCGAACGCTTCTGCGTGCTGATCAGGGTCTCCGGCATCGCGACCTACGAGCACCACCGCGCGGAGTTCACGAAGGACGTGTCGGCGTTCGCCTTCGGCCGATGGGGGGCGTCATGAGTGACCGCTGACCCACGCGATCGACGTCGAGGGGGACGGGGCCGTGCAGACCGGGGGGCCGTTGACCGTGCGCACCACGGCGCTCCTGCTGCGCTTCGGCGCGGACCCCCGATTCGCGGCCCCCGGCGGCCCGACACCCATGGAGATCGCCGAACACTATGGCCACCGCCCAGCGATCGCGCTGTTGCGGCAGCACATCGACGCCTCGCCCCGGCCGCCGCCTTCAGTTCCGACGGCGGCGGCCGAGGTGCGTCACGTCCACCTCGCCCCTCCCGGCGAGCCGACGAACGCCTGGTCGCCGAGACCGGCGTGGGTCAGGACTGCGTCAGCCAGCGCACGGCGCCGAACGCGAGCGGCCAGTCCACGGAGGTGACGGTGAGGCCGTGGCCGACCAGGAACACCTGGCACGTGGTCCTCGTGTCGCCGCTCTGGAAGTCCCACAGCGTCTCGGTGGGCGGAGCGAGGCACCACTCCGGGAGGTTCTCCGCCATGGCGGCGTCCACCGGGTCGAAGGGGCCGCCGTCGTCGGACCGCACCTGGAGGAGGAAGGAGGGGTCGGGGCCCTCGTACGGGTCGTTCTCGTTGGTGAGGGACATCTCGACATAGAGGGGGTCGAAGCCCGGGTAGTCCTCCGCGACGAGTCCGCTGCCCGCCAGGTCCTCCCAACTTCCCGACTCGACGCGTTCCACCGTGGCGTCGAAGTACACGTCGTCGCCTTCGGTGTCCTCGAACATCACCGGGCCGGGGGACTCGCCCACCGCGACCGTGATGAAGTCGTCTATCGGTTCGCCGCCGCCGTCGCCCCCGGACAGTTGCTCGTCGGACCCGCCTTCCCCGTCCGCCGGGGCCGCTTCGTCCCCTTCCGAAGTCTCCTCCTGGCCCTCCTGCTCCTGGGGTGCGCTCGCGTCGCCGGTGGGCTCCTCCTCGTCGGAGTTGCAGGCGGTAAGGGTCAGGGCAAGGGCCAGGAGGGGGCCGACCGCGTAGCGCCAACTGCGCTTGTGTACTGACATGAGTGTTGATTTCCCCGTGTTCGAGCGGTGGTTGTTGCGATGGAACGTCGGTCAGCCTAGATCCAGACCGGTCACCATCGGAGCCGTACCGGCTCGCCTCATGCGGCGCGCGTTCCCGGCCGCGAACGCGCCGACACCGCGCTGAGCTGCGATTTCGCCACCCATTCCCCGCCGGCGGACGCCCGTCGCGGCGACGGATCGGCGACAGATCGGGGGCAGCGGCGGCGGCCCATGCGGAATCCATGCGGGCCTCGGCCAGAGTGTCGTCGTTCGCGCACGACGAGGGACTGGACTGGTGTTCCGTGGACATCCGCTTGCTGGGCTCGGTGCGACTGCGCACGGGGGGACGGGGCATCGCGCCCGCGTCCGAGAGAGCCCGTCAGCTGTTGGCGCTGCTGGCCTGGGACCCCGGCGAGTTCCTGCCCGACGGGGCCGTGATCGACCAGCTCTGGGGGAGCGAGCCTCCCCAACACCCGCGCGACGCGCTCTACACCTGCGCCAACCGCCTGCGGAGGACCCTCGCCCCGGCCCTACCGGCGGGGGCCGAGCACCCGTTGATCCGGCGCAGGGGCGGATACGAGCTCGCCGTCGATCCGTCCGCCGTCGACGTCCATCGCTTCCGACGCCTCGTCAGCCGGGCCCGGACGGCCGCTTGGCGGAACGATGACACCGGCGCCGTCTCGCTGTACGACCGAGCCCTGGCGCTGCGGACCGGCACGCCACTGTCCGACCTGGGGTCCGCCTGGGCCACCAGGGCCCGCGCCACCCTGGAGGACGAATGGTGTGCCGCCCTCCAGGCACGGGTCGGAATCCGGCTGCGTCTCGGGCACCACACGGAGGAGGTCCCCGGCCTGCGGGAGTTGGTCGAGCGGCATCCGCTGGACGAGTCCCTGGCCGAACTCCTCATGCTCGCGCTCTACCGAAGCGGTCGCCAGAGCGACGCCCTGACGTGCTTCAACCGGATCCGCCGTGCGTTGGTCGAGCGGCTCGGCAACGAGCCGGGGGACCGCCTCAGGACGCTCCACCAGCGGATACTCCGCCAGGACCCCGGGCTCGTCCCGCTGGTGGGCGCCGGGGTGAGCCGTTAACCGAGCAACGCGGCGACCTCCGCGCGTTCCGGCACCGGCATCTCGGCCAGCACCGCCCGCGCGGCACGCCAGGACGCGCGGGCGCCCCGCTCGTTCGCCTGGCGCCGGCGGGCGTGCCCCAGCACCAGCAGCAGGCGGCCACGCACCAGGTGCTGGCCCGTTCTCCGGCAGATCACCAGCCCTCGTTCGCAGTGGCTCACGCAGCCGTCGAAGTCGCCGCGGTCCAGCAGGACGGCGGCGAGCAGGTGATGTGCCCGGGGGAGGAGGGTTCCCACGGAGTCCTTCGGGGCGGCCAGGAGTTCGGAGGCGCGGTCGACCGCGCGCTGGTGGTCACCGCGGAGCCGGGCCGCGTCCGCGAGACGGAGCAACGCCTCGTAACGCCCCGGGACATAGCTCGTCCGCTCCGCGATGGCGAAGGCTTCCGCCAGGTGCGCCTCGGCCGAGTCCAACTCCCCAAGTCGCAGTTCGGCGGTGGACATCCCGTTCAGGGCGTAGAGCTGGCAGTTGTCGTGTTCCTCGTGCCGAGCGCCGCGCAGGGCCCGTTCGAAGACGCCGATCGCCTCCCGGTAGCGGCCGCCCGAGGTGTGGACCCGGCCCAGCATCTCGTCGACCGTCGCCTCCGCGAAGCGCGCGCTGCCGCCGCGTGTCGTGGCGCGGGCCGCGGCGTGGGCCCGGTCGAGCAGCAGCAGCGCCTCGTCGAGCCGACCCTGTTCCCGGCGGACCACGGCCTGGTTGAGCAGCGCGTAGGACAGCACGACGCCGTCCCCGTCGGCGGCGAGCAGGGGCAGCAGGGAGCTCAACATCTCACCCGCCGTGTCGAGCCGACCGAGCGCGATATGAAGCGTCGCCAGACTCGAACGGCACGCGATCTCGGCCTTGGGGTCCTCGGCGTGCCCGAAGACGACGAGGGCCTGCTGATAGTGGCGCATGGCCTGCCGTTTCCGCCCACGGGCGCTGGCCAACACCCCCTGCGACAGGAGGGACCTCGCCTCGATCCGTGGCGATCCCGCGCTCCGGGCCAGCGCCGTGGCCCGGCGCGCGTGCCCTGCGCCGACGTCTGGTTTGCCGGCACGCCAGTTCAGCTGCCCCAGGATGTTCAGGGTCACCGCCTCGCCGATCTCGGAGCCCGCCCGGCGCGCCGCGTCCAGGCCGAGTTCGGCGACGCGCAGGGACTCCGACACGGAGCGGTGCACGAGGAAGGGGTGGCTCACCGCGACCAACTGCCAGGCCAGGTCGTGGGGGCCGCTCCCCGCGGCACGCGTGATGGCGGCGGTCACGTTGTCCCACTCGGCTTCCACCCAGGCCGCCGCGGCGGCCGCGTCCGGGAACGGCCCGGGGTGCCGCCGCTCCGCGGCCGACCGCTCGGGGACGAACAGCAGGGAGTAGCCCGTCGTGCCGGCGGCGGCCATCATGGCCATGAGGTAGTGGTCGAGCAGCGCGCGGAACGCCGCCTCGCGGGCCGCCGGCGTGTCGGTCTCCTCGGAGAGCCGGGCGGCGAACTCCCGCAACAGGTCGTGCAGGCTGAAGCGCCGATCGCCGGACTCCGTGGCGAGATGGACCTGGGCTACGGTCTCCAGCGCCTTCTCCGCGTCGGCGGGAGCGAGAGCGGCCAACGCGGCGGCCGCCGCGACGCTCACATCGGGACCGGGCACCCGTCCGAGCAGCCGGTACACCCGGCGTGCCTCCGGCGGAAGCGTGGCGTAGGAGAGTTCGAGGGTGGCGCGCACGAAGGTGCCCTCGTCGTCGGGGAGCCGCAGCCTCTCCAGCAGGTCGTGCCTGGCGAGGTCGGCGAGGTAGTCCGCGACGCCCCGCTGGGGCCGCTCGGAGAGCTGCGCCCCGGCCACGCACAGCGCGAGTGGCAGATCGCCGACCATCCCCGCCAGTTCCGTCAGCGCCGCGCGCTCGGTCGTCAGGTGGGGGGCACCGGCCCGCTGGGCGATCAACTCGACCGCGGCGGCGCGGCCCAGCGGCTCGACGGAGCGACGCCGGGCGCCGTCGAGGGCCACCAGGCCGCCGAGCCGGTGTCTGCTGCTGACCAGCAGCAGGCAGCCGCGTTCTCCGGGGATCAACGGCCGGACGTGCGCGGCCTCCGCCACGTTGTCCAGCAGGATCAGCACCCGGCGGCCGGCCAGCAGCGACCGGTAGAGCGCGACCTGGTCGTCGAGATCGGAGGGCACCGACCGCGCGGTCACACCCAGGGCTCGCAGCATCCTGACGAGTGCCTCGCCGGCGGACATCGTCGGCCCCGGTGCGAAGCCCCGCATGTCGACGAAGAGTTGGCCGTCCGGGAAGAGGGGCGCGACGCGGTGCGCCCAGTGCACGGCGAGCGCCGTCTTCCCCACCCCGGCCGGGCCCACCAGGACTCCGACGCCGTCGTCGCGCAGCCCGTCGAGCCAGGCCAACTCCGCGTCTCGACCGATGAGTCGGCCGATGTCCCGGGGTAGATGACGCGGCACCGAGGCGGGTCGCGGCTGTGCGGCCTCGCCCCGGCCGTGGCCGCGCCCCAGGTCGAGGTCCGGCTCGTCCGCCTGGACGCGTGCGCGCAGCCGCTGGAGTTCCCTGCTCGGCTCGGCCCCGAGTTCCTCGGCCAGCCGCTCTTCGTAGTCGCGGTACACGCGCAGCGCCGCGGCCTTGCGGCCGCCGAGGAAGAGGCCGCGCATGAGTTGGGCGCGGAACCGTTCACGGAGCGGATCCTCGGCGACCGCCGAGGCGAGCTCGGCCGTCACCCGTTCGTGCCGGCCGAGCGTGAGCAGGACGTCCGCCTGCTCCTCGAGGGCCGACCATCGGCGTTCCGCCAGCGCGGCGACCTCGTGGGCGTGCGCGTCGGGAACGTCGGCCAACGGCTGGCCGCGCCACAGCGCCAGCGCCCTGCCGTACAGTTCGGCGGCGGCGTCGAGGTCTCCGTCCCTGGCCGCTTCCGCTCCCCGACCGGCGAGCCGATCGAAGTCGTCGATGTCGGTCTGCCCGGGCCGCACGGGGAGCAGATAGCCGGGGCTCCGGGTGAGGATGAACTCCGCGTTGCCGGTGGCCCGGCGGATCTCGGCGACCAGGGCGCGGATCCGGGGAGCCGGGCTGGCCGGTTGGGCCTCGCCCCAGAGCCCGTCGGCGAGGCGGTCGACCGAGACCACCCGGTTCGCCGCCAGGAGGAGGATGACCAGCAGTTGACGCTGCCGGCCCGTCAGGGCGACGGCACGGCCGCCGACGTGCGCCTCCAACGGGCCGAGTAGCAGAAACCCGACGTCGGCTGGCGGCATGCCGATCATCATAGTGCGAACCGTGCGCGGGCCCGGCTGGCAACGGCGTCCGGCTCCTTCGGTCGACCGCGAGCCGCCCGTCGGATCCCGGTGACGGTGGCCCGCGTGCGACGGCGTGCTCGCGCCCCGCCGTCCGAGGTGGCGCTGCCCGGTACCCCGGCCGCGCGGGCGGTACCGTGCGGTCGTGGTGGGTCAGCACATCGGGGACGGAGAGAGGGCATCGTGACGGAGACTCCCCTGGAGGACGCCGCGCCGGTCATCAGGTGCGACGAGCCCGGCAGTTTCGCCCGGGACGTGCTGGCCACCCGGCACCCGGCCCTGATCCGGCAGGTCCGCGACGCGCACCCGCACACCCCCGCCCAACACCGCGCGCTGGACACGCTGTTGGCCGAGACCAGGGACAGCGTCCTCCGCCCGCTGCCGGCCGACGCCCACGACCACGCCGCCTGGGCGGGGTGGGGCATGGCGGACCACGTCGGCCGCTCCTGGTTCGACGCACCGTTCCTGTGGGCCGAGAGCTACTTCTACCGCCGACTCCTCGGCGCCGTGGACCACTTCACCCCCGGCCCCTATCAGGGCCTCGACCCGTTCGCCCCGGCCAAACGGGCCGAACTCCACAGCGCGGCCGTCGACGAGGAACTCCACGCGCTCGACGCCCTGCCCGACCTCTCCCCGGCCGAGCGGGCGGCGGCGCTGCTCGGCGCCGCCGTGTGGGGCAACCGCGCCGACCTCGGCTTCCTCACCACCGCGGCCGACCGCGCCGACCCCGCCGGGGACCTGGTCGCCGACGACTCCGCCGCGCTGTGGGCCCACCTCGCCGCCCGACCGGCGGGCACCGTGGCCGTGATCGCCGACAACGCCGGGCGCGAACTGATCCCCGACCTCGTCCTCATCGACCACCTGCTGCGTCACGGCCACGCCAGGACCGTCGTCCTCCACCTCAAGCCGCACCCCTACTACGTCTCCGACGCCACCCCCACCGACCTCGTCGACGCGCTGCGCCGCCTGACCGAAGCCCCGGGCCACGCCGGCGAGATCGGCGCCCGGCTCTGGGAGGCCGTGACGACCGGTGGCCTTCGCCCTTCGGTGCACCCCTTCTTCTGCGCCCCGCTGCCCTACGCGGCCATGCCGGACGACCTCCGCCGGGAACTGGCCACGGCCACCCTCACGATCCTGAAGGGCGACCTGAACTACCGGCGCCTGGTGGGCGACCGGATGTGGCCGCCCACCACCGGCTTCGACCGGGTGACGAGCTACTTCCCCACCCCGGTCGCCGCGCTCCGCACGCTGAAGTCCGACGTCGTCACGGGCCTCACGGCCGCCCGCGCCGCCGCGCTCGACGCCGCGGGCGACAGTTGGCGCACCAGCGGCGCCCACGCCCTGATCCAGGTGCGGTGCTGACGGGGATCACGGTGAGTCTTCCGCCGCGACGTCATCGCACGTCGGCGGCGGCGAGCTTCACGAAGTGTTCCAGGGCCTCTCGTGCCTGGCCGCTCAGCGTGCTGAGCTCCGTCTGGTCGGACGCCTTGTGCGTGGCGCTCGTCAGTTCGTACGCCTGTCGGGCGGCGTCGATGAGCGGTTGGCCGCTCGCGATGAGGTGCACGCGGAACAGCACGTGGAGGGCGACCCCGCGAAGGCGGTAGGCCTCGATGCGAGCCTCGAAGTGGGCGGAGCCCTCCGGGTCCTCGTGCCTGCGGTGCCAGCGGTCCTGCTGGCCTCGCCGGAACTCGGTCACCGCGCCCGCGAAGTCGCTGTAGACGGCCATGCGTTCGGAGCGGAGCTGCTGCTGGGTCGCGAACGCCTGGTCGCGCGCGGCCGCCTGACGCTGGGACCGCTGGGTCAGGGCGACGCCGAGCAGCGTTCCGAGAACCGCGATGAGGGCTGAGAGAACACCGGCCACGGCAGCAGGACATCACAGGTTCGCCCGGGAGCCCAGCCGACGGCCGCCAGGAGCCGTGACTGGCGGCGGCGCGGCGCGGCCGCCGACCGATGCACGACCCGTTCCCACGAGGCGGGAAGCCCGCTGCCGATCTCTGGGCGCTTTCGCTCCGGCCGGAGGACGCCGCGTGCGGGCCGGATCCTGTTGGGCGGCGGCGCCAGGGCCGCGAGAACCCGGGCGGCCGGACTGGCCGGCTGGGCCTCGCCCCAGAGCCCGTCCGCCAGACGATCCACCGAGACCACCCGGTTCGCCTCCAGCAGCAGGACGGCGAGCAGTTGACGCTGCCTGCCCGTGAGGGCGACAGCGCGCCCCCCGACGTGCACTTCCAGCGAGCCGAGCAGCAGAAACCCGACCTCGGCTGGTGGCATGGCGGTCATCACAGTGTCGGGGTGATGCTCCTCCCGCCCGCGTCATCGCGGGTGGGGGTGCGGGTGTGGCGGGGCGGCCCGCCACACCCGGGAACGACGGCCGGTCAGCAGACGCCGTCGCTCGGCTTGGGGTTGGCCAGGCCGAACAGGGGGCGGAGCCGGAGGCCCGCCCAGGTGCCGAGGAGGGCGGTGGCGCCCCAGATCCAGCCGTGCAGGCTGCCGGAGGCGATGCCGGCGAGGTAGGCGCCGATGTTGCAGCCGCCGGCGAGGCGGGCGCCGATGCCCATGAGGACGCCGCCGAGGACGGCGGCGACGGCGGTGCGCCAGGGGATGCCGCGGTGCAGGGCCCAGGTGCCGCCGAGCGAGGCGGCGACCGCGGCGCCGACCATGATGCCGATGTCGGTCAGGCTGTTCTTGTCGGCGAGGATCGGCCCGGCCAGCATGTCGGCGTTGTTCGGCTGCTGCCAGAAGGCCCAGCTCTCCGGCTGGACGCCGACGACGCCCAGCAGCTTGCTGCCCCACAGCGCGAACGCGCTGGTCACGCCCCACGCGCCGCCGGAGACCAGCAGCACCCCGGCGCCCAGCACGGGCAGCACCACGGCGCCGGCGGCCACCGGCCACGAGCCGCGCAGCGCCCGGGCCGCGGCGCCGCCGCGGCTGGACGGCACGGCGCCGGTCGGCGGCGGGGTGCGGCGGCGCTGGACGACGCGGGAGATCACCACGATCACCGCGAGCGCGGCGATCGTCACCGCCCAGGAACCGAACCAGCCGACGTGGTCGGAGAGCAGGTAGGGGTCGAGGGACGGCAGGTCGCTCCAGAGCTCGAACTGCCAGGCGGCGAGCGTCGAGCCGACGATGAAGCCGCCCAGGGTGAGCACGATCGACGACTGTCCCGAGCCGACCGCGAACAGCGTGCCTGAGGCGCAGGCCCCGCCGAGCTGCATGCCGATCGCGAAGACGAACGCGCCGACCAGCAGGCTCACGCCCAGCGGCCCGGCGGACGGCGCCGGCTGGGAGCCGAAAAGACCGGTGCCTGTGCCGATGATCAGGGCGAAGAGGGTGGCCGTCGTGCCCAGCAGCAGCGCGTGGGCGCGCAGCCCGGTGCCGTTGCCGACGGCGACGAGCTGCCGCCAGGCGGAGGTGAAGCCGAACCTGGAGTGGAAGAGGGCGAAGCCGAGGCCCAGCCCGAGCAGCAGCAGGACGCCGGGCTTGGCGCCGTGCGCGGCGAACACGTAGGCGCTGAGGCCGGCGCCGAGCAGCCCGGAGACGGCGAGTGGTATCCGCCGCACCGGCGGCGCCGGCGGCGCCTCGGGCGGCGGGGCGCTGGTGGGGGCGGGGGAGAGGAGCGGGGCCCACCGCCGGGGTTCGACGGTGGTGGGGGCAGGGGACGGCGATGAGGTGGTGGTCACGGGGTCTCCACGGGACGTGCGTGGGCAGGGGAGGGGGAGCGGAGAAAAAGCCGCGGAAGCGCGATCGGAGCGCGCTCAGCGACGACAGAGACCGTCGTCGACGCACCACGCCGAGCTCGCGAAGAGCGCGAGACAGAGCAGACGGGCGGGCGCGAACATGCCCACCATCCTAAAACGGGCATCGGCAGCGGATCCGCGCGGGAGTCCGGCGCCGATGCCGAGGCCGATGCCGAGGCGGATGCCGAGGCGGATCAGAAGCCGAGCAGCCAGCGTTCGGCGCCCGTCGGGTGCTGCCAGTCGACCGAGGTGAGGACGACGCCGTGGCCGACCAGCACCACCTGGCACCTGGACTGCGTCTCGTCCCCCTCGACGCTGATCACGCCGTCAGCCAGCGGGGCGGCGCACCAGTCGGGCAGGCCCTCCGCCCCGGCGGCGTCCACCGGCTCGAACGGCCCGCCGTCGTCGGCCAGGACGGCGATGGCGCCGGTCGGATCCGGCCCCTCGTACGGGCCGCTCGTGTTGGTGAGGGACAGCTGGACGTAGAGGGGATCGAGACCCGGGTAGTCCGTCGCGACGAGGCCGGTGCCTGCCATGGCGTCCCAGTCGCCCCCCTCGACCCGCTTCACCGTGACGTCGAAGTGCCAGCGGTCGCCGTAGGAGTTCTCGTGGAACGCGACAGGGCCCGAGGGCTCGCCCAGCGGGTGGGTGGTGATGCCGTCCCCCGTGGGCTCACTGGCGTCGACGGGCGGCAACTCCTCCTCGCCCGTGCCGTTCTCCTCCTGGTCCTCGGCCTCGTCCTCCGCCTCGTCCTCCGCCTCGTCCCCTCCCGCGGCCTGCTCCTGCTCCTGCCCCTGGGACGCGCCGGCGTCGCCGATGGACTCGCCGTCGTCCTCGCCGGAGTCGCAGGCGGTAAGGGACAGGGCGAGGACGAGGGCCACGACGGGACCGACCGCGTGGCGCCGACGACGCTGCTGTACTGCCATGAGTGCTGACTCCCCCTGTACGAGCGGTGGTTGTTCGGTTCGAACGGCGGTCGGCCTGGATACGAGGCCGCCGTCCGGGCCACGCGGGCCCGCCGCGTGTGCCGCTCGTTCCCGGCCGCGAACGCGCCTAACCGCGTCGAACCGCGCTTTCACCACCCTCACCCGGCGCGGCGACGGTGTCGCCGTCGCGCCGGGCGGCGCTACGCGCCGGTCACTGCTCGAACAGCCAGTCGAGGACGGCGTCGTTGGTGTAGGTGGGGATCCAGGACGCGTGGCTGAACAGCGGGGTGGTGCCGGTGGGGAAGGTGGTGAAGACGTGCCGGCTGCCCGCCTCGGCGGTGCGCCGGCGCGCGTCGTCGGCGTGCGCCCGCTGCTCACGCGCCGGACCGTTGCCGGCCCACTCGCTCCAGGTCACCGGCCGGCCCGCCGCCTCCAGCGCCCGGAAGATCCGGTAGTCGGAACCCGGGACGTCGTAGGCCACGACCGCGTCGTCCGCCGAGTGCAGGGCCCAGATCGGGAACTCCCCGAGGGAGCCGACGGCCGCCGCCTCGTTCCCCGCGCCGCACACCAACACGGCGGCGGCGAACAGCTCGTGGTGCTCTGGCAGCAGGGCCCAGGAACCGTAGGAACCCATCGAGAGCCCGGTCAGATAGACCCGGCCCGGGTCGATCGCCCGGTTGCGCGCGAGCGTCGTCCGCACCAACTCGAGGACGCCGGCCCGGACATCGGGCCGCCACCACCCGCCGGTACCCGGCGATCCCTGGGGCGCCTGCGGCGAGAGCACGAAGGCCGGATGCCGGCGCTGCCGCGCCGGGTCCGCGAACGCCACCGAGATCTGGTTGCCGGCGATCTGACTGAAGTTGTCGTTCCCGCTCTCCCCGTGGCCGTGCAGGCTCACCACGAGCGGATACCGCCGGCCCGGCCGCACCGCCGGGGTGAAGAACCGATACGGCACCGTCACGCCCGACGCGGCCTGATGCGTCGCCGCGGCGTAGTTGTCGACGAGCCGGGTCCGCACGCCGGTGTTGGTCACCGGGGCGTCCCCGCCCTGCCGGACGCGATAGGCGCCCGCCAGGTCGTAGTAGCGCGTGAACCCGTCGTTGTAGGCACTGGCCGCGAGCTCGTCGTTCGCGTCCAGTTCGAGCACGACGTACCTGCCGGGCCGTGGCCGATCCGTGAACTCCGCCGCGTTGTTGGGGTAGGCGGCGAGGACGGTGCGGCGGCCGGTGCGCGGCTCGGCGCCGGGCCGGGAGAGCGTCGCCGTGACCTCGAACGCGCCGGGGTCGAGGTCGACCCGGCCGGGATCGACGATCCCGTCGTACTCGATCGCGACGCCGGTGACCTGGTACCCCTCAGGCGCCACCTCCGCGATGACCGTGGCGTCGATCGCCCGACGCCCGTGACGTTCCCCCCGCTCCGCCGCCGTCGCCTGCCCGGCGGTCGCGATGACCCCCGGCACCGACGCGACGAGTCCGGCTGCCCCGAGCATGGTTCGTCTTCTCATGCGGCCCACTCCTCGTTGAGTTCGAACTGCCGGGGAGACTAACCGCGAACGCATATCTGTTCAATGTTGAATTAATATTCACCCCGTGTCTCCGTCACCCGGCGGATACTTCCTCGGCTCCTCGGTGCTCGATTCCCGGCATGAAGCTGACCGTTCCCGACGCGAGGAAGGCCTCGCCCGGTTCGCCGAGACGCTTGAGTGGTTTCGCCAACAGGGCCTGTGACGCACGGCGGAGGGGCGCGGGACGTCCAGGACCTCACCCGTCGCTGGCCGTCCCACGCCCGTCCGCACAGTCGATGTGCGATCTCACGGATGAAATCGCGGGAGTTGTCCGGTGGCAGGGCCAGTTTCTCCAACCAGCCCGAACGCCTCGAACTCGTCCCGTGGCCAGCCGACAGTCACTACTGGCTCGCCGTCTCTGACGGCCCGGGGGCGTCGGCGGCCCGAGACGCCCAACGCAGCGTGGAGATCGCCTTCGGCCTCGACGTGTTGAACGTGACGGCTCGACGCGCGGGCCCGGAACTCCTGCGCCTGTCCCCTCCGTAGTGCCTGATGAACGGCGACTTGGCGGCCGTCCCCGGCCGTCTTCGCCCCGACCGCCGTTCGAGAGCCGCACCCGCTGGCGAATGGTCTGCCGCCGTCGGTCCCGCTCGACGAGGACGCGGCTAGGGTGATCATCATGCCGGATTCGTCAGTGGTGGATCTCCCCGCGCTCGACCCGAACTTCGCCACCAACCCCTACCCCGCCTACGCGAAGCTGCGGGCCAGCGGGCCGGTGCACCTCGTCCGGCGCGGTGGCGACGAACTGTTCTGGCTCGTCGTCGGATACGAGGCGTGCCGGGCGGCCTACGCCCACCCGGGGCTCAGCCGCGACTGGCACCGCAACGGCCACCTGGCCACCGGCCTGTCCGCGCCGCCTCCCGTCGACGGGCCGGGGAACGCCCACATGCTGCTGCGCGACCCGCCCGACCACACGCGGCTGCGCCGCCTGGTCCTCCGCGAGTTCACCCCGGGCCGGGTCGACGCGATCGCCCCGCGCGTCCAGCGGCTCGCCGACGACCTGCTCGACACCATGCTGGCCGCCCCCGACCGCCGCGCCGACCTGATCGACGCGCTCGCCTTCCCCCTCCGGCTGACCGTCATCTGCGAACTCCTCGGCGTGCCCGACCTGGACCGCGACGCCTTCCGCGGCTGGTCCGACGAGGTCGCCGCCCCCACCAGCGCCAAGGCCGCACGCGCCGCCAACGCCGAGGCGATGCCGTATCTGACCGGGCTCATCGAGGCCAAGCGGGCGGCACCCGGCAAGGACCTGCTCAGCGCCCTCATCCACACCGTGGACGAGGGAGGTGACCGGCTCAGCGAGGACGAACTCCTGTCCATGGCCTTCCTGCTGCTGCTCGCCGGGCACGAGTCCACGGTCAGGTTCCTCAGCAACGGCGTCCGCGCCCTCTTCGCCCACCCCGATCAACTCGCCCTGCTCCGCTCCGACATCGACGGGCTGATCGACGGTGCGGTCGAGGAGATGATGCGCTACGACAGCCCGGTGGAGACCGCTCCGCCAAGGATCGCGACCGAGCCCGTCGAGATCGGGGGCACGGTCATCCCCACCGGCGGCGTGGTGCTGATCGCCATGGCGGACGCCGGCCGCGACCCGGCCCGCTTCGCCGAGCCCGACCGCTTCGACATCCGTCGCGACACCCGGGGCCATCTCGCCTTCGGCCACGGGGTGCACTACTGCATGGGCGCGCCGCTCGCCCGCATGGAGGGGCGCATCGTCATCGGCACGCTCCTGCGGCGCTGTCCCGCCCTCGCCCCGGACCCGGGCGCCGGGCCCCAGGCCAGAGGCGTCCGCCGGATACCGGTCTGCTGGTGACGAGCGGCGGCGGCCGGAGACCGCCCGGGAGTCAGCGCGGCCCGGTCCCGAGGACCAGGTCGCGGGGCAGGAGCGTCGTGCGCACGTCGGGGCGGTCACCCAGGTGCCAGACGGTGAAGCGCAGCCCGGTCACCAGGCGCGTCAGGATCGTGGTCAGCTCCAGGTCGGCCAACGACCTGCCGACACACCAGCGGCTGCCGATGCCGTAGGGCAGGTACTCGCCGGGGGCGGGCTGGAGGGACTCCCAGCGGCGCGGCCGGAACGCCAGCGGGTCGTCGCCCAGGAACGTCGGCGCTGTCCGGTGCACGACGTACGGCGAGATGATCACGGCGGACCCGGCCGGGACGCGCCAGCCGTCACACTCCTGCTCACCGTTGGCGGTGCGCAGGATCAGCCAGTTGGGCGGCCACAGCCGCAGCGACTCCGCCACCACCCATGACACGATCCCGCCTTCGGCGGGCGCGTCGGCGCACGCGTCGGCGTCTTCGGGATGCCGTGCCAGGGCGACGAGGGTCCACGCCAGGGCGGCTGCCGGCACCCGATAGGACGCCAGACCGCTGGCGACGAGCATCCGCACCGTGGCCTCGGTGTCGAGGCCGGCGTCGACGAGACTCTCGACCAGCCCGCCCTCTCCCGGCGCGGCGAGCGCGCGCCGCAGCTCCTCCTCCAGCGCCTGCTGGGCCGTGACCGACCTGCGGTAGCGGGGGAGCAGCCGCCGTACCAGCCTGGGCAGCTGGTACGGGCTGCTGATGATGGGCGTGATCGCGTTGAGCAGGTCACCGGTGCGCCGGGCGACCGCGCCGACCTCCCGGGTGCCGAAGCAGAACCGCGCGAAGGAGCGGGAGGTGAGATCCTCGAGCTCGCGCACCGGGTCCTGGACCGTGCCGCGCTCGCGCCACGCGGACCCCAGCCGGTCGGCCTCCCCGGCCAGCCACTCCCGGTGCTCGCGCAGCGCCGCCGGCGACATCCCCTTCTGCACTGCGCGGCGTCCCCGCATCCAGTCGTCCGTCGCCGGGTCGCCGCGCAGCCCGCTCACCGCGTCCCGCCGGATGGTGCTGGTGACGAGGAAGTCGGTGTTGGTGCGGCGCAGCGCGTCGTGGACGGCGGGCGGGTCGTTGAGCAACACCGTGCCCTCGGCCAGCTCCACCGCCGGGCCGAACTCCCTGGCGGCGTCGAGCAGATACGTCAGCCGATCGCGTTCGTAGCGTTCCAGGAACTCGGCCGGGGAGGCCCCCGTCCGTGCCAGGGGCCGGGAAACGAGGTGTTCTGTGGGCTCTGTCAGCTCTGCTCAACTCCGTCAGCAGCGGGACCCTCATCACCAAGGCCCGGACCCGACATGGTCGGGTCCGGGCCGTCATGCTGCCGGACTGGTTACGGGATCCACGGGTACGCTCCGGCGGCGCCCTTCGTGGTGAAGCCCATCTTGCTCGCGACCTTGAGGAGCATGCGCTTGGCCATGAAACCCTCCTTCAGATAGCACACCAGCAGCGGCAGGAAGATCACCGCTGGCATTGAGGCTAATCAACTCACCTTATTTCCAACAGACTTGAGCATTCCGCCGCCGTGAGGTAGCTTCCGCCCCCCATCGCACGGCCGGCATCCGATCGGCGAGGGCGACCCGACACCGACCACGTCCGCGAAGGCCCGCGGACGTCCGGCGGGTTCACGTACTCCTCGACCTGGCGGTGGATCCGGGACCTGACCGGTCGCCATGTGCGTCATCGCGCTCGGGGCCCCGCCCGTTCGTCAGGACCCGTCATCGCCGACGTGTCCCCGACACGGGCGCCACCTACCGCCGGCTCGCGGCGATGCGCGCGGCGATCCGCTCGACGTCGGCGCGCTCGGCGGGCGGCAGCGCCCTGATGGCGGACGCCTCCCGAAGCAGGCGCGCGGCCTCGTCGGCGGCTCCGGCCAGGGACGCCGCACCCGCCAGCCCCTCGGTCGCCAGCGCTACCGTCCGCCGGTCTTCCGCGTCGCGCGCCAGCGCCAGGGCCTCCTCGTGGTACGCGCGGGCTCGGGCCGCGTCACCGCGCAGCTCCGCGACGAAGCCCAGCTCCGCCAGCACGTAGGCGAGGCCCGAACGGTAGCCGTCCGCCCGGTGCGCCCGCTCGGCCTCGCGCAACTGTTCCTCGGCGGCGTCGAGTCGGCCCTGTCTGCGTGCCGAGGCGCCGAGACCGACGCGCGCGTGGATGACCCCGTGGTGGAACGAGCGTTCGCGCGCCACCCGCAACGCGCGGGCGTAGAGGGCGTCCGCGCGCCCGAAGTCCCGGGCGAGCGCCGCGATCCTGCCGAGCTGCGAGATCTCCTCCACCACGACGGGCCAGAGTTGAAGCTCCTCGGCCGCCGCCAGGCCCGCGCCGTGCAGTCGGGCCGCGTGACCGTACTCCCCGCGCACCTCCGCGAGCACGCCGAGGAGTTGGAGGGCGCGCGACTCGCCCCAGCGGTCGCCCACCTCGCGGAAGAGCGCCAGCGCCTCCTCGGCCTCGCGGCGCGCGGCCTCCTGGTCTCCGAGCCGCAGCGACTCCCAGCCGAGCACGCTGAGCGCCGCCGCCGTGCCCCAGCGGTCGCCGAGCCGCCGGAACCGCTCCAGCGCGCCGCGCACCAGGCCGATGGCGGCGGGGGGATCACCGCCGTCGGAACGGGCGAAGCCCAGGAGCCACCGCTGACAGGGAGACAGGTCGTCGGGGAGCTCCGCCGGCTCGACCGGCATCCGCTCCCACGCCTCCAGGGCGGCGCGCCACACCAGGGCGTCCGACCGCGCCCCGTCCTCCGCCTGGTCCTCGGTGGCGAGAGCCAGGCCGAGGGACCGGTGCGCCTCGCGGTAGCGGCCGCGCAGGAACCAGTACCAGCCGAGCGCCCCGCACTGCCGCAGCGCGAGGTCCCCTTCACCCCGCTCCAGAGCCCAGTCGAGCGCGGCACGCAGATTCGCGGTCTCGGCGTCGAGCCGGCGCAGCCACTCCCGCTGCGCGGGGCCGCGCAGCCGCAGGTCGCCCTCCCGCGCCAGCCCCGCGAAGTGCCGTGCGTGGCGCCGCGCGCACGCGTCGGCCTCGCCCGCCTCGACCAGCCGCTCGCGCGCGTACGCCGCGACGCTCTCCAACAGCCGGAAACGGCGCGACGTTCCGTCGTCCGCGAGGGGAGTGAGGAGGGAACGGTCGGCCAGGGCGGCCACCGTCCCCGCGATCTCACCAGCCGCCACCCCCGGGCCGACGGCGACGGCCTCCGCCGCGGCCAGATCGAACCCGCCGGCGCAGACCGAGACGCGGCGCAGCACGGCGCGTTCGCGGCCGTCCAGCAGGTCCCAGCTCCAGTCGAACGCGGCGCGCAGCGTGCGGGCGCCCGATCCCAGCAGGTGGAAGCGGTCGTCGAGCCGGGCCGCCACCTCACGCAGGCCGAGCGTCCGGACCCGGGCGGCGGCCAGCTCGATCGCCAGCGGCAGCCCGTCCAGCCTGCGGCACACCGCCGCGATCTCCGCCGCGTCGGCGGCGAAGCCGGGCACCGAGTCCGACACCCGCTCCCTGAAGAGCCGCACCGCCGCGTCACTCCCGAGCGCCGGCACCGACCACAGCCGCTCGCCCGGCACCTCGAGCGGCTGCCGCCCGGTCGCCAGGATCCGCAGCCCCGGCACGCTCCCCAACAGCGCCACGACCAGCCTGGCCGCCGGCGCGGCCAGGTGCTCGACGGTGTCCAGGACCAGCAACAGCCGGCGGTCACGCAGGGCTTGGGCCAGCGTGCCGCGCACCCCGAGGGTGGTGGCGATCCGTTCCGCCAGAACGGCGGCGTCCTCCCTCGCCCCGACGGCGTCGACGCCGGCCAACTCGACCAGCCACGCGCTCTCCTCGGCGGCGGCCGCGACCTCCAGGGCCAGCCGGGTCTTGCCCACGCCGGCCGAACCGGTCAGCGTGACCAGCCGGTGCCCGCGGAGCAGCGCCCGGACCTCGGCGACCTCCTCGTCCCGCCCGACGAGCGCGTTGAGCGGCACGGGCAGGTTGGAGGACGGCGGCTCCGGCGCGGCCAGCGCCGGGTCCTGACGGAGGACGGCCTGGTGGAGCGCGGCCAGCTCGGGGCCCGGGTCCACGCCAAGCTCCTCGGCCAGCAGGTCCCTGATCTCGCGGTAGGCCGCCAACGCCTCGGCCTGCCGCCCGTCCCGGTAGAGCGCGCGGATCCGGACGGCGTGCAGGCGTTCGCGCAGCGGGTGGGCGTCCAGCATCGCCTGGAGCTCGTCGGCCAGCGCCCGGTGCTCACCGCGTTCGAAACGCTGCTCCGCGAGTCCCTCGAACGCCGTGACGCGCTGCTGCTCGAGGCGTTCCGCCGCGGCCCGCGCGAAGGGCGCCTCGGCGTACCCGGCGAACGCGGGGCCGCGCCACAGGGCGAGGGCCTCCTCGTAACGCGCGTCGGCGACGAGCGCCCCGAAGGCCGCCGCGTCGACCCGGGACGGCTCGGCCCGCAGGCGATAGCCGTGCGGCGCGGTCTCCACCAGCGCGCGGGCACCGGGCTCGGCCTCCTCGAGGACGCGTCTCAGCTGCGCCACCTTCGACTGGAGCGCGCCGAGTGCCCGCGCCGGTGGCGCGCCGTCCCAGAGGTCCTCGATCAGGGTCTCCGCCGGCACCGCACGCCCGTGGTGGACCAGCAGGTCGACCAGCAGGGCGCGCACCTTGGCGCCCGGCACGGCGACTTCCCGCCCCGGGTCGGTCCGGACGGTCAGCGGCCCCAGCACGCCGAATCGCATGCGGCGATCGTAAGCAGACCGTCAGCCGACCATCATCGGCCCCCCGTAGCGTCGTTGGTGTTCGGAACGACCCGAACCCACCCGAACTCCGAGGAGCGAACGCCATGTCGCAGTCGGTCGTGATCTACCCGCAGCCGGACGCCGACCCCGGGAAGGACCGCATCGTGTTCGAGGGCGGTGGGCACCGGGTGACGCTCGTCGCGGTGCCTGACGAGGACACGGCGGGGCCGGTGGTGGCCGGGCTGGTCGACGAGGGCGCCGGGCTGGTCGAGTTGTGCGGCGGCTTCGGACCGACCCGCACCGCGAAGGTGATCGCCGAGGTCGGCGACCGGGCCCCGGTCGGCGCGATCGGCTACGCCGGCGAGTCGCTGGCCGCCATCTCCCGCTTCCACCTCGCCTGGTTGGCCGGCGAGGTCCAGTCGGAGCTCTTCCTGGTACTGGTGCCGGGCGCCGACCCCGAACGGGACCGGGTCGTCAAGGACCACGGCGGCGGGGCCCGGTTCACGACGGTGGCGGTACCCGACATCGAGGCCGCCGAACGGGTCGCCGCGCAGGAGGCGGTAGGGCTGATCGAACTCTACGGAGGCTTCGGCGCCGACGCCGCGGCCCGCGTCCACGCGGCCGCCGGCGGCGCTCCGGTCGGCACGGTCGTCTTCGGCATCGACCAACTGGACGCCGCCGCGGCACTCCGCGCCTGAGGCGCCGCCCGGGCCGGGACACCCCCCGCCGGACGGCCACCCGAGGCCCGCGGCGCCACCATCGGCCGGGTCCAGGTCCACTCGCCGCGCGTGCCGAGCTTCGTGGTGTCCACGGAAGTAGTGTTCGGCCTGCCCGACGAGCGCCTGACCATCCGCCACGACGCCGGCTCCTCACCCGCGCCCTACGTCGCCGGCACCCTCGTCGCCATCCGCGCACTCCCCGGCCGCGTCGGCCTCGCCAGGAGCCTTGACACCCTGCTCCTCGGCGCCGCCTGCTGACCCGAGCCGCCGCGGCGCGCCCCCGCCGAGCGCCATGACGGAGAACGGCTCGTCCCGCTTCAGCGCGCCGAGGACCACCCGTTCGAACCGCACCAGATGGTGCTCGGAGAGTTGCCACGAGGGATCGAGTCGCTGGAGGAGCCGTTCCAGACAGAGCACCAGCCAGTGGCCGCTCGCGAACTCGCCGCCCAGCTCGGTCCGGTTGACCAGCCACGTCAGCAGGCAGGAGGCGGCGGCATGGAAGACCGCGTGTTCCCTGGCCGCCGACTGCGCGAGAGTGGAATTGCTGTCCCACTCCGCCGCGCTGGTGACGCGGGAGTGGCTTCGCCCGCGGCGCTCCCGGAACTCCGAGAGGAGATCCGTCAGTTCGGTGGGGACGGCGACGGGGCCCGGTTCGGCGGTGAGGTCGCTCAGCCGCCGCTCGATCTCCTCCCAGCTCCCCGTGATCTCGTCGTGGCCGCCGTTGGTGAGTTGGAGCAGCGAGCCCTGGGGATCCCACGTGGGCGCGTCCCGCGTCATGCCGAAGACCACCTCCAGCAGCCGGCGCCGCTCGGCCGCGGCCTCCGGCGCGACAGGCCGGGAGGCCCGCTTCAGCACATGCGGAAGCTGGTCGGCGACGACGTGCAGGTTCACGTGGGTGGTGCCCTCGAAGATGCTGGCGATGGCGTGATCCCGCTGGAGCTTCTGGAAGACCCCCTCGGCCACTCCCTCCCTGAGGTAGCCGCGGGCGCCGAGGACCGTGGCCATGCTGGCGACGACCTCCTCCGCCACCACGGGCACGAAATACTTCACGACCGAGGACCACAGGCTCAGCCGTCCGGGGGCGACGCCGAGCGACCGCGCGACCGGGATGGCCACGCACTCCCCGATCAGCAGGTCGACGTGGGCCTTGAGCACGTGGTCCCGGATGATGGGCAGGGCGTAGACGGGCTGCCCGTACAGCCGCCGTTCGTGCGCGTACCTCAGGGCGATGCGGATGGTGGCGTCCATCGTGCCGACCGAGAGCGCGGCGATCGCGGTCCGCGTGATCTGAAGTGCCTTCAACGTCTGGACCAGGCCGATTCCCTCACGTCCGATGATCGACGAGGCGGGCAGCCTGGCCCCGTCATAGACGATGCCGCTGAGATCGTGGCCGCGCAGGCCGACGGTCTTCACGAACGGGAGGTTTGACCAGGAGCCCGGCGCCAGCTGCTCCTTGTCGACCAGTAGAAGCGAGAACTTTCGCTCATCGCCCATGCGCGCGAAGGTGGTGACGAAGCGTGCCCGGGTCGCGTTCCCCACTGGCCACTTGGTGCCCGAGAGCACCAGCTGGTCGTCATCGCGCCTGGCCGTCGTCTCGTTGGCGAGCACGTCGCTTCCGTGGTCGGCCTCGGAGACGCCGAAACAGGTGAGCCGGCCACGCAGGATCTCGTGGGCCAGCATCTTCTTCTGGACGTCGGTTCCCCACAGCCAGACCGGATTAGCGCCCAGCAGGGCCGAGCCGAACATGACGGCGACGGTGAGATTCCGCTGCGAAATGGTGCGCGTGACGGAGAAGAGCTCCTCAAGCGTGCCGAACCGGCCGCCGAGAGAAACCGGCACCAGGAACTTCTGAAAGCCCCAGGAACGTACGGCCTCCACCGCGCCGGGCGGCAGCTCTCCGCTCTCCTCCCATGTCACGGCCTCCCGGTACGAGAAGGGTGTTCCCGGCTTCCAGGGATCTCCCAGAAAGGCGTCCAGCTCCATGGCGGCGGCCCGAGCCGACGTCATCGGGGAGTCTTCAGTGCCTGTCATGAGCTTCCTTTCACGTATGCCCGATTCCGACGCACGGCATCCTAGGTTTCCGAAGACGTCGTCGTAACCCCATTCCCGGGCTTCTTATGGTGCGTGCAGCTCTGGCTTTAGTGGTCGATATCCAACCCTTTTTGGTGCGCCGATACCGTGATTCCGTGGCATTGCGGCACTCGAATCTGGCCTTGCGAAAGCGCCAGTGGGGGGATGGATGTACCTGCTGAGGACACCGAGTTTCATCGACATCGTGCAACGGCACTCCACGGCGTCGAGCCGAACGGCGTTCTCCTTCGTGCGGAACGCCAGGAGCGGCACCGTCAACGAGACGCTCACCTACCGGAATCTGGACACCGCGGCGCGCGCGGTCGCCGCCCACCTCATCGCCAACGGCGGTCCCGGGCAACGCGTGCTGCTGCTCTTCCCGGAGGGCCTCGACTTCGTCAAGGCCTTCGCCGGCTGTCTCTACGCGGGCGCCGTGGCCGTGCCGGCACCGCTGCCGGACCGCTTCCCGGCGAGCATCGACCGGACGGCCGGCATCCTGCGGGACGCGGACGTCACGACCGTTCTCACGGACGGGGCGCACCGCGCGTTCGTCGGCGACTGGCTGGCCGCCCAGCACATGACAGCGGTGGCCTGTCACGACGTCGGCGCGCTGGTCGACGATACGGCGGCCGCCTGGCGGGCCCCGGAAACCGGCACGGGCCCCGACGACCTGGCCTTCCTCCAGTACACCTCGGGCTCGACGAGTGAGCCCAAGGGCGTGATGGTCTCCCACCGGAACCTGCTGGCCAACCTGGAGTCGATCCACCGCGTGATCGACAGCACACCCGACATGAGCGCGGTGGGTTGGCTCCCCGGCATCCACGACATGGGGCTCGTCGGACAGTTCCTGTCCGTCCTCTATGCCGGCGGCCACCTGGTGTTCATGCCGCCGAACGAGTTCCTTCGTCACCCGTACCGCTGGTTGAGCCTCGTCAGCGACGTCCGCGCGACCCACACGGTCGCTCCGAACTTCGCCTACGAACTGTGCCTGCGGCGCGTCACCGACGAACAGGTCAGCGCTCTTGACCTGTCCAGCCTGTCGGTCGTCCTCAACGGCGCGGAGCCGATACGCGCCGCGACGCTCGACGCCTTCGCCGAGCGCTTCGCCCCGGCCGGCTTCGACCCGGCGGCCTTCTCGCCGTGCTACGGCATGGCGGAGGCCACCCTGTTGGTCTCGGCAAGCCCGCGGCTCGCCACGCCGGTCACCGTCGCGGTCGACACCGAGGCGTTGGCCAAGGGGGAGCTCACCAGGGTGGCACCTGAGGCCGGGGACGGCGGCCCGAGCCGACGCCTGGTCAGCAGCGGACGACCCCAGGGGTGCGAGGTGCTGATCGTCGATCCCGAGGGCCACGCCGTCCTGCCCGACGGTCACGTCGGCGAGATCTGGTTGCGCGGCGACTCCGTGTCACGTGGCTACTGGCGCCACGACGCGCTGTCCGAGGAGACGTTCGGCCAGCCGGGCCCCGCGCCAGGAACGCCGGACGGTTGGCTGCGCACCGGCGACCTCGGGGCTCTCCTGGACGGGGAGCTGTTCGTGAGCGGAAGGCTCAAGGACATGGTGGTCATCGGTGGGCGCAACCTCTACCCGCAGGACATGGAGCACGTCGTGCAGGAGTGCGACGGGCGGCTGCGGGGCTGCGCCTGCGTGGTCTTCGCCCTCGCCGACGGCAGCGAGGGCGTCGTGGTGGTTCAGGAAGCCAGGCCGACGCTCTTCCGCGCGGACGCCACCGCCGAGGTGGCGGGGGCGATCCGGCGCGCCCTGGCCCGGGAGTTCGACGTCGTGCCGCGGGCCGTTCTCCTGACCCGGCCAGGAACGGTGCGGAAGACGACGAGCGGAAAGGTCCGTCGTTCGCTGATGAGGCAGCTCTACCTCGACGGCGCGATCGACGGAGCGCGCTACGAGCAGGAACGCCTGCCCGGGCCCCCGCGCCGACCGACTGGGCCGGCCTGAGACCGAGAAAGACCGAATCAATGTCTGAGGAGACACACACGAACATGGACGACAACACCAAGACGGTTGCGGCGCAGGTCGACGAGTTCAGGTCGTGGCTGATCGAGCGCGTGGCCTTCTACCTGGACCAGTCGCCCGAGACCATCGACCCCGCCGTGGAACTCGCCGAGTACGGGATGGACTCCGTCTACGCCATCAGCGTCATCAGCGACATCGAGGACCGGCTGCACCAGGAACTGGACATGGAGGAGGTACGCCAGCACCGCACGGTCGACGCGCTGGTCGACCACCTCGCGCGACTTACCGGTGGCGCGCTGGGCCCGGCACCGTCCGCGGAGGCCTCGTCGTGACACCGCCGACTCCCCGTCTTCCGGTCGGGAGCCCACTCCTGGTCGCACTGGGCGACTCCATGGTGTGCGGTCGCGAGGACCCGGACCCGGCGGGCGGATGGTACGGATGGGTCGCGCGCCTCGCCCGCCACCTGGGCATCCCTCGGGACCGGGTGGCCAACACGGCCGTCGAAGGCGCCCTGGCCGTCGACGTCGTCAACGACCAGGTGCGCCTGGTGCGGGACGTGAGGCCCCGCCTCGTGGCCTTCAGCTGCGGGATGAACGACGTCACCGGGGGCACCGACCCGGAGGTCGTGTCGCGCGCGATGGAGACACTCCTGACCTGGGCGACCGGAACGGACGCGCTCGTGCTCACCACCGGCCTGTTGCCGTGCTGGTCCAAGATGCGGATCTCCCGGATACGGCGGGCACGTCTGGAAGGCGCCGTCGCGCGGTTCAACGAGGAGTTGGCGGCGCGCGCCGCCGCCCGCCACGGTGTTCTCTGCCTCGACCCGACCACGCTACCTGGCGTGTCCGACCCGGGGATGTGGGCCGCCGACGGCATTCACCTGTCGCCCTCGGGGCATGAGGCCGTCGCTCAGGGGTTCGCCCGGCTGGCGCGGCGGCGACTGCCTCTGGAGACGTCCGGCCGCCTGTCGCTGGGCCTTGGCATGGAGGCCTGATCCGGCGACGGCCGCCAGGTGCCGGGCCCGGTCCACCTCGGTGGACCGGGCCCGGCGATCGCCTGGGCGTCGACAGGACCTAGCCGTGTCGCAACGAGGCGAGAACGGGTGTCAGGAACGCGGCGGCCACCTCGGCGTATCCGTGCGCCGACGGGTGGAACCGGTCCGTGGCGAAGAAGGCGTGCGGCCGGTCCGCCATCGCCTCGACCGGCAGCGCGACGTAGAACGCGCCGCGGTCCTCGGCGCTCTCCCGCAGCACCCGGTCCATGAGGCGGGCCCGCAGGCCGAGCACCGCGCGCAGCGGCTGCGGGAGGGCGGGGAAACGCCGCACCGGCGGCATGCCGGAGAATCCCACGGGAACGTCCGTGCCCAACTGATCGCGGATCGTGGCGACCAGGGCCTCGATGTCCCGCCGCCAGGCGGCGAGCCCACGGAACCTGAGCAGGTCGTTGATTCCCACCACGACGACCACCAGGTCCGGCGGCCCGTCGTCGGTCTCGGTGACGCCGATCGACCCCTTGGCCAGCTTCCGCGCGGTGGACTCGGCGGTCGCGCCGCTGCGCGCCACCACGCGCCAGGCCACGGCCCGCGCCGTCCCGGCCGCCAGACGCTTGGCGAGTTGGCCGGCCAGCGCGGCACTGTGGTGCGGCACGCCCACCCCCGCGGCCATCGAGTCCCCGACCACGAGCAGCCGTAGGCCGGGCTCCTCACCGTGGACCTCCCCGTGGACGCCCTGTGCCTCGGGCAGGCGCGGGGTCCGCCGCTTCACCCACAGCATCTGCGGCAGCAGCGCCGGCAGGAAGAGCAGCGACAGGCGATGGGCGGCGCGCAGCGCGTGATCCGTCATCGGGCGGTGGCCTCCTCGACGCGGGCCCCGACGACCCGGGCCAGCGTCATCGCCGCCGGCAGCGGGCGCACCATGACGGTCAGATCGGTCACCAGACCCGCGGCGTCGAAGGTCAGCAGGTCAATGCCCTGAAGGCGCTTCCCCCCCACCCGTGCCGTGAAGACCAGCCCGGCGGCGTGCTCGTCGAGGGCCAGCGCCTCGCCGCGCAGCTCGTGGGTGTAGCGGAAGTCCTCGAAGACCTCCGACAGGACGCTGAGGAACGCGACGAGCTTCTCGCGCCCGCGGTACGGATGGACCATGACCGGGCTGAAGAACGTGGCGTCCGGCGCGAGTGTGCGTTCCAAGGCGGTCATGTCGCGCGCCTCGAGGGCCTTGCGGAAGGCGTTGCTGTCCATGGGCGGTGTCCTTTCACGAGAGCACGTCGTCACGAGGCCAGCGCGTCGCTGGTCTCCAGGGCAGGGTCGCGGTTGAGAATCGCCTGGTGGAGGGAACGCAGGTTGGCGCCGGGCTCCAGGCCGATCTCCGACACCAGGAGGCTGCGGATCCTCATGTAGGTCGCGAGCGCCTCGACGGTCCGGCCGCAGCGGTACTGGGCCAGCATCAGGTGGCCGTACAGACCTTCGCGCAGTGGGTGCTGTGTGACGAGTTCGGTGAGGCGCGGCAGGGCGTCCTGGTGGCGGTCCAGCCGCAGTTCGAGGGCGATGCGGTACTCCTGGGCGAGGATCCGGTCCTCGTTGAGGCGTTCAGCTCCGGCCGCGATCTCGGGCAAGCCCCTGACGTCGGCCAGTGCGGGCCCGCGCCACAGCTCGAGCGCCTGCCCGAGCAACGCGGCGGCGCGCGTGAGATCCCCCGCGCCCTCGGCGATGGCCGCGCGGCGCCGCAGCGCTTCGAACTGGGTGGCGTCGAGCTCGTCACCCTCGAGAACGAGGGCGTATCCGGAGGACTCCGTCACCAGTCGCGGGTACGCCCCCTGGCCCCGCTGGCCCTCCTGATGCCGAGTAAGGTGCCCGCGCAGCCTGGACACGTAGACCTGGAGCGCTGTCCTGGCCGTCCGTGGTGGCGCCGCGTTCCACAGCTGCTCGATGAGATGGTCGGTGACGACGACGTGGTTGGCGTTGAGCATCAGCAGCGCGAGAAGCTCGCGGTGCTTCAACGCGCTGGGTGTGATCGAGCCCCCGGTCTCCCGGTACAGGGCGACGGGACCTAACAGGCCAAACCTCAAGGTGAACTCCCCCCGGTGTTCTTGCCCTTACGAGGCGTGCGCGGTTGACTGCATCTCGCACTCGTCAACTGGTAGTTGAATCACTAAGGGAGAGGCTAGTCTGGGCTACGGCGGCCTTGTCAACCCTCAGTTGAACGGCGACATGTGATCTGAGACTGCGAGTCCAGCGCGCGAGAACGATGGTGATCAGGTGATGAACTCCCGGGGACGGCCAGCGCTGTCCGACCTCCTTGAGCGGCTGTTCGACAGCATCCGGCCCGCCGGCCTGCACGGCCCCAGATACACCAACGAAGAGGTGGCGGTCGCGGTCAAGAAGGAGTCGCCCGACGTCCGGGTGAGCGGTGCCTATCTCTCCGCCCTGCGCCGCGGCTCGAAGAGAAATCCCTCGACCGAGTTGCTACGGGCTCTGGCACACTTCTTTGGAGTGCCTGCCTCCTACTTCCTCGACGAAGGGACCGCTAGGCATGTGGATGCCGAGATCGCGCTCGCCAGGGTCATCAGGAACCACGACGTCAGGAACCTCGCGCTGCGAGCCCTCGAGCTCTCCCCCGAGACCCTGGCCGCGGTCACCCAGATCGTCGACGCCGCGCTGCGGGGCGACGGCGCCTCGCCGTCTCCCGGTGCCCGTGACACGGCCGAACCCTAGCCGCCACCCGAGCTGTCCGCCCCGGTCGGCGCGGCGCGGGTGACCCGAAGGCGCCGTACGGGGGGCTACGCGCTGTGAACCAGAGAACCATGCGCCGGATCTGCGCATCGCTGGTCGGTGGCCTGGAGATCAGGCCGCCGGCAGAGCCCGACCAGGTGATGGGCGCCCTGTGTCGGCGGCTGGAAGAGATGACGGGGCGTGAGGTGCGCCATACGCTGGCCGCCTTTCCCCCACACACGGTCAGCGGCCTGTGGGTCGCCACCGGCAGCGCCGACCACATCCTGTGCGAGCGCAACACCAGCCCGTGGCACCAACTCCTCATCACCTGCCACGAGTTCTGGCACATCGTGGAGGGACACCGACTGGGTTCGGCCGGCACGCCAACGCTGACGGGCAGGGAGCTGACCCTGCTCGACGACACCGCGCTCGGCCGCATCCTGGCCACGCGTGGTTCCTTCGACGACGCGGCCGAGCGGGAGGCGGACCTCTTCGCCTCACTGCTCATCGCCCGGCTGACCCGCCGCCGCTCCAGGCCGGACCGGCCCGGCACGGACGCGACCCCGCCCGACGCGGCCATGCATCGGGTGGAGCGGACGTTACGCGGCCAGCCGGACGGGACGTTCCCATGACGGAACGGGCCGGCTGATGGCACGAAGCCTCGGTTACTGGGCGTGCGCGGCGCCGTTGTGGATCCTCTTCGCCGCCAAGCTGGCCGGCCTGCGAAAGCCCCCCCGCGACCGGATGTGCTGGGCGGTGTGCGCGACGGTCTTCGCCTGCGCGGCGATCCTCACCACCAGCGCTCCGGCGACGCTCGGTGCCCTCGATGATCTCGCCGGCGTGCCCAACGTGTCCTTCGTCGTCTCCTTCTCGCTCGTGGTCGTTCTCGCCGCCTCGGTGCGGATCCTCATCGTCTACTGGCGGGAACCGGGCGACGCGGCACACGCGAACACCATCGCACGGCGCTGGATCCTGGGGTACGGCCTCGTGGTGCTCGCCATGGTCATCCTGTTCTGGGCCGGCGACGCCCCCGTCGAGCGGCGCACCGACTTCGAGACGTACTACGCGACCACCCCACTCATCGCCGCGTTCGTCCTGCTCTACCTGGGCGCCCAGGCCGTCGCGCTGGTCAGCGTCATTCGTGGCTGCCGGGGCTGGGCCCGGCTCGCGGGCGATCCATGGCTCAGGCGCGGGCTGTGGCTGATCACCGTCGGCTCGGTCTGCGGACTCGGCGTCAGCACGCTGCGTGGCACGGCCGTGGCGGCGCGCTGGTTCGGCACCAACTGGGACGCCCTGAACACGGTGGCGTCCGTCGTCTGCGCCATGGTGGGACTCACCCTCGGCGCGCTCGGCTTCGCGATCCCCGCCTGGGGCGGACATCTGGCGCGCCTCCGGGACTGGCTCGAGTCATACCGCGACTACCGCGCCGTGTACCCGCTGTGGAACGCGCTACGGACGGCCGTGCCCACCATCGTGCTCCCCGCCCGCATCCCCTGGTGGGATCCTCATGTGCGGCTGACGCGGCGTCTGACCGAGATCAACGACGGGCGGCTCGCCCTGTGGCCCCGGACCGACCAGCGAGTCGCCGAGGCCGCCCGAGCGATGGGCCGCGAGAGAGGTCTCACCGCGGTCGACCTGGAGGCCGTCGTCGAGGCAGCGCTCGTGAAGGGAGCACTCGCGGGCCTCGCCGCCCAACCGCGCCCGGGAGCGGTCGAGGACCGGCCGAAGTCAGTGCCGGAGTCCGCCCGCACGGCTCGCGCGGTGGACGGTCTTGACGAGCGGGAATGGCTGACCCGCGTCTCGCGCGCCTTCGCCGCCTCCCCCATCGTCTCCGACACGGCACGCGCCACGACGCCCCAGAGCAGCGGCCGGTCTCGATGACGGCGGTCGTCCCGCACACACCAAAGCCCCGCACCAACCAACTCGGCTGGTCGCGGGGCTTGTTGGCACCTGCATCTCGTGAACGCGAGGTGCCCCCGGCAGGATTCGAACCTGCGCACACGGCTCCGGAGGCCGTTGCTCTATCCCCTGAGCTACGGGGGCGACGGGAAGAACATTACCAGCTCAGGGAGGGGGTCCGCACCGTGGTTTCCGTACGTGGGTGCGGGAGGGGCTACTCCCGGGTAGAAGTTGGCGAAAGGCCGGACGGGGAGGGTGGTACGCGCTTACTCTGGCTGTGTGCCAGGCGCTTGCGGTCGGGTCCTCGTCGTCGACGACAGCCAGGTCATCCGGCAGTTGATCAGGGTCAACCTCGAGCTTGACGGGTTCGAGGTCATGACCGCGTGCGACGGCGCCCAGTGTCTCGAGGTCGCGCACCTGTTCCGGCCCGACGTGATCACGCTGGACCTGGTGATGCCGCGGCTCGACGGGCCGCGGACGGTGGATCGGCTGCGGCTCGATCCGCGGACGTGGCACATTCCGCTGGTGGTGGTCAGCGCCAGCGTCGGCGGTGAGCGGGAGCTGCCCGAGGGGGTCGACGGGGTGGTGGCGAAGCCGTTCGAGCCGGCCGAGCTGGTGATGCTGGTGCGGCGGCTGTGCGAGGAGGGCCGTCCCGGGGTTGTCCAGCTGGCAAAACGGCTCGCGTAGCGGTGGAGCGCTTCTCGTACGCTGGTCGCCGTGACCCCGGAAGTGATCTCGTCTGTGCTGCGTGAGGCGGCGCGCGAGTTCGGGGTGGCCGGGATTCGGCCCGCCCTGCGGTGGCGGGACGGGGTGTGGGTGACCGGCGTCGCGATGAAGCTGGCGGGCCCCGCCGGGCTGCCGGCGCGGGAGGTCGCGGAGCGGCTCGGGGAGCGGCTGCGGGCCGTGCCGGGGGTGCGCGGCGTGGGGATCGGCGGGGGTGGGTTCCTCGAGGTGGGGCTCGAGGACCGGGCGTTGGTCGGGGAGATTCTCCGGCGGGCGCGGCCCGCGGCGGTGGCGGAGGATCCGGCACGGGACGCCGGGCGGTGGGTCGCCGTCGTGGGGGGACGGGACGCGCTGGTGCAGCGGGAGGGGAATCCGCTGTTCCGGGTGCGGTACGCGCAGGCGCGGGCCAGGGGGCTCGTGCGGGAGGCGGGCCGGATGGGGCTGACGCCCGAGCCGGGGCACGTCCCCGGCGAGGGGGCCCTCGTGGGCGCGCTCGGGGAGCACCCGTGGGACGGGGAGCCGACCCGGGTGGCGCGGTCGTTGGTGCGGGTCGCGGACGCGTTCGGGGGGAGCGAGGCCATGCGGCGGGCGCTGCCGTGGGGGGACGAGAAACCCTTGGCCGTCCACCGGTCCCGGCTGGCACTCGCCCAGGCCGCCGGGGTGGTGCTGGTCGACGGCCTGACCCGGTTGGGCGTCAGTGCACCCGAGCATGTCTGAGACAGAAAGTCAGAGAGTCCCATGAGTCGTTCCGCCCACCCGGCCGGTCCCAGGCACGGCGACGTGCTGCCCGAGGGCCACTACGCGGCGCCGCCCGCCGACCTCAACGTGCTGGACGAGAAGGTCTGGGCCAGGACCGTCGAACGTGACGAGGAGGGGGAGATCCGGGTCGGGGGCGTCGGGGTCCTGGCGTTGGCCGAGGAGTTCGGGACGCCCGCGTACTTCCTCGACGAGTCCGACTTCCGGGCCAGGTGCCGGGCCTGGCGGGAGGCGTTCGGGGCGGAGGCCGACGTCTTCTACGCCGGCAAGGCGTTCCTCTCGCGGGCCGTGGTGCGCTGGCTCACCGAGGAGGGTCTCAACCTCGACGTCTGCTCGGGCGGCGAGCTGAGCACCGCGCTGGCCGGCGGGATGCCGGCGGGCCGGATCGCGTTCCACGGCAACAACAAGTCGGCGGCCGAGATCGAGCGCGCCGTCGAGGCCGGGGTCGGCCGGATCGTGGTCGACTCGTTCGAGGAGATCGAGCGGGTCGCTGCCGCGGCCAGGGCGGCCGGGGTGCGGCAGGGCGTGCAGATCCGGGTCACCGTCGGCGTCGAGGCGCACACCCACGAGTTCATCGCCACCGCGCACGAGGACCAGAAGTTCGGCATGTCGCTGGCGGGCGGGACGGCGGCGGAGGCGGTGCGTCGGGCGCTCGCCGAGGACAGCCTCGAACTGCTCGGGCTGCACTCGCACATCGGCTCGCAGATCTTCGACATGTCGGGCTTCGAGGTGTCGGCGCGCCGGGTGGTCGCGCTGCTCGCGCAGGTGCGGGACGAGCACGGCGTCGAGCTGGCGGAGATCGACCTCGGCGGCGGCCTCGGCATCGCCTACACCTCGGAGGACGACCCGCAGGGGCCCGCGGAGATCGCCAAGGCGCTGCGGGAGATCGTCTCGCGGGAGTGCGAGGTGGCCCGGTTGACGACGCCGCGGATCTCGGTGGAGCCGGGTCGGGCGATCGTCGGTCCGACCGCGTTCACCCTCTACCGGGTGGGGACGATCAAGCCGCTGCCCGGGCTGCGGACGTACGTCAGCGTGGACGGCGGGATGTCCGACAACATCAGGACGGCGCTGTACGACGCCGAGTACTCGGTGGCGCTCGCGTCGCGCCGCTCGGACGCCCCGCCGATGCTGGCGCGGGTGGTGGGCAAGCACTGCGAGAGCGGTGACATCGTGGTCAGGGACGCCTACCTGCCCGCCGACACCGGGCCTGGCGACCTGATCGCCGTGCCGGCCACCGGCGCCTACTGCCGGTCCATGGCCAGCAACTACAACCACACCCCGCGCCCGCCCGTCGTCACCGTGGCGGACGGCCGGGCCGGCGTCATCGTGCGGCGGGAGACCGAGGAGGATCTCCTGCGGCTCGACGTGGGCTGAGGAGAAGCGTCCGCATAGTGAACCGGGGTGCGGGGATCTTTCCCGGGTGCGTGAGACTGGACAGGACACGAGAGCTGAGAGGCGAGGTCGAATGGTGAGCGATCGGCCGTTGAAGGTGGCGCTGCTCGGATGCGGAGTCGTGGGCTCCCAGGTGGCCCGCCTGATGACGACGCACGCCGACGACCTCGCCGCCCGGATCGGCGCCCCGGTCGAGCTGGCCGGGGTGGCCGTGCGGCGGCCGGCCAAGGCGCGCGGCGGGGTCGCCCCGCACCTGGTCACCTCCGACGCGGCGGGGCTCGTGGCCCGCGGCGACATCGACGTGGTGGTGGAGCTGATCGGCGGCATCGAGCCGGCCAGGAGCCTGATCAACGCCGCGTTCGACGCGGGCGCCAGCGTCGTCACCGCCAACAAGGCGCTGCTCGCCCAGGACGGCCCCGCGCTGCACGCCGCCGCCGAGGAGCACGGCGCCGACCTCTACTTCGAGGCCGCGGTGGCCGGCGCCATCCCGCTGCTGCGACCGCTGCGCGAGTCGCTGGCCGGCGACAAGGTCAACCGGGTGCTCGGCATCGTCAACGGCACCACCAACTTCATCCTGGACCGCATGGAGTCCAGCGGCGCCGGCTACGGCGAGGCGCTGGAGGAGGCCACGGCGCTCGGCTACGCCGAGGCCGACCCGACGGCGGACGTCGAGGGCTTCGACGCCGCCGCCAAGGCCGCGATCCTGGCCGGCATCGCCTTCCACACCCGGGTGCGCCTCGACGACGTGCACCGCGAGGGCATCACGGAGGTGACCGCGGCCGACATCGCCAGCGCCCGCAAGATGGGCTGCACCGTGAAGCTGCTGGCGATCTGCGAGCGCGCCGAGGACGGACGCTCGGTGACCGCCAGGGTGCACCCGGCGATGATCCCGCTCGGCCACCCGCTGGCCTCGGTCCGCGAGGCGTACAACGCGGTCTTCGTCGAGGCCGACGCGGCCGGCCAGCTGATGTTCTACGGCCCGGGCGCCGGCGGCGCGCCCACCGCCTCCGCGGTGCTCGGCGACCTCGTCGCGGCCTGCCGCAACAAGCTCGGCGGCGGCCGCGGCCCTGGCGAGTCGGCGTACGCGGCGCTGCCGGTCAGCCCGATGGGTGAGGTGGTCACCCGCTACCACATCAGCCTCGACGTCGTTGACAAACCGGGCGTGCTCGCCCAGTGCGCCACGGTCTTCGCCGACCACGGGGTCTCGATCGACACCGTGCGCCAGACCGGCAAGGACGGCGAGGCGCAGCTCGTCGTCGTCACCCACCGGGCACCCGACGCCGCGCTGAGCGGAACCGTCGAGGCGCTGCGCAGAATGGACACCGTGCATGGCGTCGCGAGCATCATGCGCGTCGAAGGGGAGTAGGACCACCGCATGAGCAGCAGCATCGTCAGCAACACCAGCCGCCAGTGGCGCGGCGTGATCGAGGAGTACCGCGACCGGCTGCCGGTGACCGACGCGACGCCCGTGGTGTCGCTGCGCGAGGGCGGCACCCCGCTGGTGCTGGCCCAGCGGGTCTCCGAGCGGGTGGGCTGCGAGGTCCACCTCAAGGTCGAGGGCGCCAACCCGACCGGCTCCTTCAAGGACCGCGGCATGACCATGGCCATCTCCAAGGCCAAGGAGGAGGGCGCGCAGGCCGTCATCTGCGCCTCCACGGGCAACACCTCCGCCTCCGCCGCCGCCTACGCGGTGCGGGCCGGGATGGTCTGCGCGGTGCTGGTCCCGCAGGGCAAGATCGCGCTCGGCAAGATGGGCCAGGCGCTGGTGCACGGCTCCCGGATCCTCCAGGTCGACGGCAACTTCGACGACTGCCTGACGCTGGCCCGCGGCCTGTCGGAGAAGTACCCGGTTGCGCTGGTGAATTCGGTCAACCCGGTGCGCATCGAGGGCCAGAAGACGGCGGCGTTCGAGATCGTCGACATGCTCGGCGACGCCCCTGACATCCACGTGCTGCCGGTCGGCAACGCGGGCAACATCAGCGCGTACTGGAAGGGTTACCGCGAGTACGCGGCCGACGGGCCCGCCACCCACACCCCGCGGATGTGGGGCTACCAGGCGTCGGGCTCCGCCCCGATCGTGCGCGGCGAGCCGGTGAAGGACCCGTCCACCATCGCCACCGCCATCCGGATCGGCAACCCGGCCTCCTGGGAGCAGGCGGAGCGCGCCAGGGACGATTCCGGCGGCCGGATCGACGAGGTGACCGACCGTCAGATCCTCGCCGCCTACCGGCTGTTGGCCGCCGGCGAGGGCGTCTTCGTCGAGCCCGCCTCCGCCGCGTCCGTGGCCGGGCTGCTGAAGGCCGCCGAGCAGGGCCTGGTCGACCCGGGCCAGCGGATCGTCTGCACGGTCACGGGCAACGGCCTCAAGGACCCGGACTGGGCCGTCGCCGGCGCGCCCCGCCCGGTCACCGTGCCGGTCGACGCGGACGCGGCGGCCGAGCGCCTGGGTCTCGCGTAACGCGCGCGACGCCCGAGGTCAGGGGCGTCGCGCGGGGTCGGCGGGGTGAGCGGCGACACCACCCCGCCCTGTATCGCGTCTGAACCTTCCTTCGCTAGGCTGGTATTCGTCCTCCGCAGTGGGATGCCACTCGCACCAGACGTCAGCGCCCCGGACAATCAGCACCATCCACCGGCGCGGTGCGAGCAGATCCTGTGTGGACACGTCTGTGGGGACACGCCGCACATCTCACCAAGGAGAGTCATCGAGCGATGGCCCATCCCGCCTTCCGCGCCGCCGCCGTCCGGGTTCGCACCCCGGCGACCAGCGCAAATCTGGGCCCTGGATTCGACGCGCTCGGTCTGGCCCTCGGGCTCTACGACGACGTCGTGGTCCGGGTGGCGGACACGGGACTGCACGTCGACATCGCCGGCGAGGGCGCCGACACCCTGCCGCGCGACGAGCGCAACCTGCTGATCCGCACGCTGCGCACCGCCTTCGACGCGCTGGGTGGCCAGCCGCGCGGCCTGGAGGTCGTCTGCGCCAACCGCATCCCGCACGGCCGCGGGCTCGGCTCCTCTTCCGCGGCCATCTGCGCCGGCCTGGTCGCCGCCCGCGCGGTGACCACCGGCGGCGAGGCCCGACTGGACGACGCGGCGCTGCTCGAGCTCGCCGCCGAGATCGAGGGCCACCCGGACAACGTCGCGGCCTGCCTGCTCGGCGGCTTCACCCTCGCCTGGGGCGAGGGCGGCGCGGTCCGGGCCATCCGGATGGACCCGTCGCCCGGGATCGTGCCGGTGGTCTTCGTGCCCGCCAGCCCGCTGGCCACCGAGACGGCGCGCGGCCTGCTGCCGCGCAGCGTGCCGCACGTCGACGCGGCCAGCAACGCGGGGCGCGCCGCGCTGCTGGTGGAGGCCCTGACCAGGCGGCCCGAGCTGCTGCTGCCGGCCACCGAGGACCGGCTCCACCAGGAGTACCGGGCGTCGGCGATGCCGGAGAGCATGGACCTGGTGAACCGGCTGCGCGCCGACGGCGTGCCGGCGGTCATCTCCGGCGCGGGGCCGACCGTGCTCGCCCTCGTGGAGGAGGGTGCCGCGGACAAGATCTCCCGTCTGGCCGGCGACGGTTGGACGGCGAACCGGCTCGAGCTGGACACCGCGGGAGCCTGTGTGCTGCCGCTGTCCGGGGCCGCTCAGTGACGCGACCCGACCCCGCCCACGCGGCGGATCGGGTCGCCGTCGACCAGGCGATCGCGCGCGATCGCCGCAGATCGGCCGGGACCGCCGGAGATCCCGAATCGATCAGCGAGAGGGGGAATGAAGGCAGGATCCGGTAGTGTTAATCTCATGTCTGCACGAAGCGCCCTGGTGGGCGTCGTGCGGAATTCCGGGGTCCCACATCCTGGGGCCACCTCTTTCTTCCGGGAGCCTCCATCACCAGCCTGAGCAGCCTGCCTGGCGGTGTTGAGCCCGCTCCGGAACGGTGCGGCGGTTCACTGTGACATCCCCCCGCACCAGCATCAACTGATCTTCCGCCGCGATCACAGGCGGGATTACCGCACCGGCCGGCCCGCCGCACAAGGGCCGCAGCCGGACAGCACGACCGGTCGCCGAGCCAGACAGGCCGACGTCCGCTCCAGGGAAGGACCCTTAGTGAGCGACACCACCGATCTGATGGGCGTGAGTGCCGACACCGCCGACAAGTCTGCCGGTGCTGCCACCGCGTCCGCCACGGACGCTCCTGCCGCCACCGCCGCGCCCAAGCGCCGGCGTTCCGGTACCGGCCTCGACGGCATGGTTCTGGCCGAGTTGCAGCAGGTCGCCGCCAAGCTGGGGATCAGGGGCACGGCGCGGATGCGCAAGAGCCAGCTGATCGAGGTCATCAAGGAGAAGCAGGCCGCCGGATCCGGCGGCTCCGCGGCCGCGAGCGCGGACAGCAAGTCCGCCGAGGCCGCGCCCGCCACCGAGAAGCCCAAGCGGCGTACCACTTCGCGGGCGCGCACGGGTGACGAGGCCACCGCTCAGCAGCAGATCGAGATTCCCGGCCAGGCCGCCGAGGCCAAGGCCGAGCCCAAGGCCGAAGGCAAGGGCGAGAGCAGGACCAGGGCCGCCGTCAACGGCACGGCGTCGATCGCCGAGACCGAGCGCGAGGCGTCCGCCCCGGCCGCCGACACCGCTTCCGGCGAGCGTGGCGGCAAGGGTGACGGATCGTCCGCCGAACGGCCCAAGCGGGAGCGCGGGCGCCGCGACAAGGGCGCCGGCCAGGGCCAGGGGCAGGGCGGCCAGGGCCAGAGCGCCGGCCAGGGCGGTCAGAACCAGGGCCAGGGCCAGGGCAAGGACGGCCAGAACAAGGACGGCCAGGGGCAGGGCCGGAGCCGCGACCGTGATCGTGACCGGGGCGGCGACCGGGACCGCGACCGTGACCGCGACCGGGGTGGCGACCGGGACCGCGACCGTGATCGCGGCGGCGACGACGACTTCGACGGCGGCCGGCGCGGCCGGCGCGGCCGCTACCGCGACCGTCGCGGTCGGCGCGGCCGCGACGAGGTCGTGGAGCCGCAGGTCGCCGACGACGACGTGCTGATCCCCGTCGCCGGCATCCTCGACATCCTCGACAACTACGCGTTCGTCCGCACCTCCGGCTACCTCCCCGGCCCCAACGACGTCTACGTCTCGCTCGCCCAGGTCCGCAAGAACGGCCTGCGCAAGGGCGACCACGTCACCGGCGCCGTCCGGCAGCCGCGCGACGGGGAGCGGCGCGAGAAGTTCAACGCGCTGGTCCGGCTGGACTCCGTCAACGGCATGGCCGCCGAATCCGGCCGCGGCCGCGCGGAGTTCAACAAGCTGACCCCCCTCTACCCGCAGGAGCGGCTCCGCCTGGAGTGCGACCCGGGCGCGCTGACCACCCGGATCATCGACCTCGTCTCGCCCATCGGCAAGGGCCAGCGCGGTCTGATCGTGGCCCCGCCGAAGACCGGCAAGACCATGATCATGCAGGCGGTGGCCAACGCCATCACCCGCAACAACCCCGAGTGCCACCTGATGGTCGTCCTCGTCGACGAGCGTCCCGAAGAGGTCACCGACATGCAGCGCTCGGTGAAGGGCGAGGTCATCTCCTCGACCTTCGACCGGCCGTCCGAGGACCACACCACGGTCGCCGAGCTGGCCATCGAGCGCGCCAAGCGGCTCGTCGAGCTCGGCCACGACGTGGTCGTGCTGCTCGACTCCATCACCCGCCTCGGCCGCGCCTACAACCTGGCGGCCCCGGCCTCCGGGCGCATCCTGTCCGGTGGTGTCGACTCGGCCGCGCTCTACCCGCCGAAGAAGTTCTTCGGCGCGGCGCGCAACATCGAGGACGGCGGCTCGCTGACCATCCTGGCCACCGCGCTGGTCGAGACCGGCTCGCGGATGGACGAGGTGATCTTCGAGGAGTTCAAGGGCACCGGCAACATGGAGCTCAAGCTCGACCGCAAGCTGGCCGACAAGCGGATCTTCCCGGCGGTGGACGTGGACGCGTCCGGCACGCGCAAGGAGGAGATCCTGATGGGCAGCGATGAGCTAGCCGTCGTCTGGAAACTGCGGAGGGTGTTGCACGCGCTCGACCAGCAGCAGGCGATCGAGCTGCTGCTGGACAAGATGAAGCAGACGAAGTCCAACGCGGAGTTCCTGCTGCAGATTCAGAAGACGACGCCGGGGCCGAACGGCGACTGACGGCCGGGCGGCGGGGGGGGGGGGGGGGGGGGGGGGGTTCTTCCCCACCCGCCCGCCCCTTTGCGCTCCCGCGCGGGGTCCTCCCCACCCTCCCCCAGCTAACGCTGGGAGGTGCCCCCACGAGCCCTTTGTTCCGCGCTTCGCGCGGGGTGGCGGCTGCGCCGCCGCGACGGTGCGGCTGGCGTTTGGCCGCGGGCCGGGGGTGTTGCCCCACCCGCCCGCCCTCTTTGTTGCGCTCCGCGCGGGGTGGCGGCTCCGCCGCCCCAGGCCACGGCCTGGGCTGTGTGCCCAGGGCACGAGCCCGAGAGCCGGGCGGCGGAGCCGCCGCGGCCGCGTGGGGCGGCGCCACCCCGCGCAGCGGCCACGCTGGCGCACACGCCAGCGGCCCGCCGCGTCGAACGACGCCGCCCCCCCCGGCGGCGGAGCCGCCGCGGCCCGGGGTAGGCCCCCCACGCGAACAACCCAGCGGCCCGCTCCGCCGGGCCCGCGCAGCGCTGTCCCGCGAAGCGGGAGCCGGCGGCGGGGCCGTAGCCCGGCGCAGCGGCGCCGAACCCCGGCGCCGCCATGGCCCGGGTAGGGCCCGGGCCCCGCGCGGAGCGCGGAACCACGGGGCTTGTGGGGGCACCTCCCAGCGTTAGCTGGGGGAGGGTGGGGGAGAACCGGCCGGCGGGCGTCGGGAGGCGGGGACGGCGGGGAGCCCGCACACTGGGTTGATGGCCCCAAAGGTGGATGGCGGGTCGGGGAGGCAGCGCCTGTGGCGGGTGGTGCGGGTGGGGGCGTTGTGTCTCGCGTTGCTGGTGCTGCTGGCGGGGGCGGGGCTGACCGCGCTGTACGTCAAGTTCGACCGCAACATCTCGCACGTCGACATCGACCGCGCCCTCGGCCGCGACCGGCCGGCGGACAGTCCCAACGGGTCGCTCGACATGCTGGTGCTCGGCTCGGACTCCCGGGCCGGCACGCACGGGGCGTACGGGCAGCACAAGGGCGCCAGGGCCGACACCGCGATGATCGTGCACCTCAACGAGGCCAGGGACGCCGCCACCGTCGTCTCGATCCCGCGGGACACCCTCGTCGACCGGCCCGCCTGTGAGCGTCCTGGTGGGGGCACCGAGCCGGCGCGGGAGCGGGTGATGTTCAACGAGTCGTACAGCGTCGGCGGGCCCGCCTGTGCCGTGAAGACGGTCGAGGAGCTGTCCGGGGTACGGATGGACCACTACGTCGAGGTCGACTTCAAGGGGTTCTCGCAGGTCGTGGACACGCTCGGTGGCGTCGAGGTCACCACCACCCAGGCGGTCAGGGACGAGGACAGCGACCTCGACCTGGGCGCCGGCACCCACACCCTCGACGGGGAGCAGGCGCTGGCCCTGGTGCGCACCAGGAAGGCGCTCGCCGACGGCAGCGACCTCGGGCGGATCCGGCTCCAGCACTCGTTCGTCAGGGCCCTGGCCCGGCAGGTCGACGGGATCGGGCTGTTCGGCGACCCGCGCCGGCTCTACGACATCGCCGACACCACGACCCGCGCCGTCACCACGGACTCGGGACTCGCCTCGGCCTCGAAGCTGGTCGGCCTGGCCCGCACCCTCAAGGGCATCGACCCGGACGAGATGAACATGCTGACGCTCCCCATCACCCTCGACCCGCAGGACCGCAACCGGGTCGTGCCGCTGAAGCGCCAGTCGCGTGACGTGTGGAACGCGCTGCGTGACGACCGGCCGGTGCCGAGGAGCGCCACGGAGGGGTCGGCGGCCGAGCCGCAGCCCCGCGAGCAGGAGGTCATCGCGGGGGAGTAGCGGGGGGAATAGCGGGGGGAATAGCGGGGGCAGGGGGGCCGTTTTGGAGGGTGCGCACCAGTGCTGGCAGACTGGAGCGTCGGCCCCGGTTCACGGCGCGCATCCCGCGTGCCGACCCGGCGCCCTCCCGAACCTAGGAGACACCGTGAAGCGCGACATTCACCCGGCGTACGTCGAGACCCAGGTCAGCTGCACCTGTGGCGCGTCGTTCACCACCCGGTCGACCGTGAGCAGCGGGACGATCCGGTCCGACATCTGCTCGGAGTGCCACCCGTTCTACACCGGTAAGCAGAAGATCATGGACACCGGTGGCCGCGTGGCCCGCTTCGAGGCGCGCTTCGGCAAGAGCGCCGGGTCGAACCGGAAGTAGCGACCCCGACGGCGCCGGGCCCGGCCGCCCGACCTGGAAGACCAGGCGGTGGCCGGACCGGCGCTTTTCGTATCAGTAAGAGGGGCGCGTCCCCTCAAGCCCCCGTTACGCAGAGCTCAGGAGCAGCCACGATGTTCGAGGCGGTCGAGGAACTGGTCGGCGAGCACGCCGACCTCGAGCGACGGCTCGCCGACCCCGCGATCCACGCCGACCAGGCGACCGCGCGCCGGCTCGGCAAGCGGTACGCCGAGCTGACCCCGATCATCACCGCCTTCCGCGCCTGGCGGGGGACCGGCGACGATATCGAGACCGCCCGCGAACTCGCCGCGGAGGACCCGGAGTTCGCCGACGAGGTCAAGCAGCTCCAGGCCCGCCGCGAGGAGTTGACCGACGAGCTGCGGCTGCTGCTCGTCCCGCGCGACCCGAGCGACGACAAGGACGTCATCCTGGAGATCAAGGCCGGCGAGGGCGGCGACGAGTCGGCGCTGTTCGCCGGCGACCTGCTGCGGATGTACCTGCGGTACGCGGAGCGCGTCGGCTGGCGGACCGAGGTCATCGACGGCAACGAGTCCGACCTCGGCGGCTACAAGGACGTCTCGGTGGCCGTGAAGAGCCGCGGCACCCCCGAGCCCGGGCAGGGCGTGTGGGCCAGGCTCAAGTACGAGGGCGGCGTGCACCGGGTGCAGCGGGTGCCGGCCACCGAGTCCCAGGGCCGCATCCACACCTCGGCCGCCGGCGTGCTGGTGCTGCCGGAGGCCGAGGACGTCGAGGTCGAGATCAACCAGAACGACCTGCGCATCGACGTCTACCGCTCCTCGGGGCCCGGCGGCCAGTCCGTCAACACCACGGACTCCGCGGTCCGCATCACGCACCTGCCCACCGGCATCGTCGTCTCCTGCCAGAACGAGAAGAGCCAGCTCCAGAACAAGGAGCAGGCGCTGCGGATCCTCCGCGCCCGGCTGCTGGCCGCCGCGCGCGAGGAGGCCGACCGGGAGGCGTCCGACGCCCGCCGCAGCCAGGTGCGGACGGTGGACCGCTCGGAGCGGGTGCGCACCTACAACTTCCCGGAGAACCGGATCTCGGACCACCGGGTGGGCTTCAAGGCGTACAACCTCGACCAGGTGCTCGACGGCGAGCTCGATCCGGTGATCCAGGCGTGCGTGGACGCCGATTCCGCCGCCAAGCTCGCGGCGGCGCAGTGAGCGTGAGATGCGTAGGGTGGGCGACGTGACTGCATCGAGCGGACCTTCCCCCGACGTCCGGCCAACCGGCGGGCGTGGGGCGCCTCGTTCCGTGCTGCTCGCCGAGGTGGCCAGGGCCACCCAGCGGCTGGCCGACGCCGGGGTGCCATCGCCGCGGTACGACGCCGAGGAGCTGGCCGCGTTCGTGCACGGCACCGAGCGCGGCAGGCTGCACTCCGTCGCCGACGCCGACTTCGACGCCCGCTACTGGGAGGCGGTGGCCCGCCGCGAGGCGCGCGAGCCGCTCCAGCACATCACCGGCCGGGCGTTCTTCCGCTACCTCGAACTCCAGGTGGGGCCAGGTGTCTTCGTGCCCCGCCCGGAGACCGAGTCGGTGGTGGGCTGGGCGATAGACGCGGTGCGCGCCATGGACGTGGCCGAGCCGCTGATCGTCGACCTGTGCACCGGCTCGGGCGCCATCGCGCTGGCACTGGCCCAGGAGGTGCCGCGCTCCCGGGTGCACGCCGTCGAGCTCGACGAACGGGCACTGGAGTGGGCGAGAAGGAACGCCGAGGGATCCCGGGTGGTCCTGCACCACGGGGACGCCCGCACCGCCCTGCCCGAGCTGACCGGGCAGGTCGACCTGGTGGTCTCCAACCCGCCCTACATCCCGCTCGGCGAGTGGGAGCACGTGGCGCCCGAGGCCAGGGACCACGATCCCGAACTGGCGCTGTTCTCGGGCGAGGACGGCCTCGACACCATCAGGGGCCTGGAGCGGGCGGCGCACCGGCTGCTGCGCCACGGTGGGATGGTGGTCATCGAGCACGCGGACACCCAGGGCGGCCAGGTGCCCTGGATCTTCACCGAGGACCGCGGCTGGGCCGACGCCGCGGACCACCCCGACCTCAACAACCGGCCACGATTCGCCACCGCCCGCCGGGTCGCGCGGTGAGAGGAGGACCCTCAGTCATGGCACGTCGTTACGACTGCTCGGACCCGGTCGACCGCAAGCACGGGCTCCGGGAGGCGGCGTCCGCCGTGCGGCGCGGCGATCTGGTCGTGCTGCCCACCGACACCCTCTACGGGGTCGGGGCCGACGCCTTCAACACCAGTGCGGTGGGCGACCTGTTCGAGGCCAAGGGGCGCGGCCGCGGCATGCCGTCGCCGGTGCTGATCGGCTCGCCGAACACGCTGCACGGGCTGGTCACCGACTTCTCCGAGCGCGCCTGGGAGCTCGTCGACGCCTTCTGGCCCGGCGCGCTCACCATCGTCGCCAAGCACCAGCCGTCCCTCACCTGGGACCTGGGGGAGACCCGCGGCACGGTCGCGGTGCGGATGCCGCTGCACCCCGTCGCCCTCGAACTCCTCAAGGACTTCGGCCCGATGGCGGTCTCCAGCGCCAACCTCAGCGGCCACGCGCCGCCCATCGACTGCGACGGCGCCAAGGAGATGCTGGGCGACGCGGTGGCCGTCTACCTCGACGGCGGCCCGACGCTCGACACCGTGCCGTCCTCGATCGTCGACGTCACCGGGGAGGTTCCGGTGCTGCTGCGCGCCGGGGCGGTGAGCGAGGAGGAGCTGCGCAAGGTCGTCCCCGATCTGGAGACCTCGCATTGACCCCGCCCGCGGCCAGCCCCGCGGACACCGGAAGCACCGGCATACCGGCGTCCGAGGCGCCCGGCGCTCCGCGGCAGGTCTTCCGGATACTGCACGTGAGCACGGGCAACGTGTGCCGGTCGCCGATCACCGAGCGGCTGACCCGCCACGCCCTCAGCGACCGGCTCGGTGGCTTCGCCGGCGGTGTCGTGGTGGAGAGCGCGGGCACCTGGGGGCACGAGGGAGCTCCGATGGAGGCGCACGCGGCGGAGCTGCTCGCCGAGTACGGCGCCGACGCCGGTGACTTCTTCGGCCGGGAACTGCTCGACGAGCACGTGATTCAGGCCGATCTGGTGCTCACCGCGACCCGGGACCACCGGGCCCAGGTGATCTCCATGGGGCACTCGGCCGGCCTCCGCACGTTCACGCTCAAGGAGTTCACCCGCCTGGTGCGGGCCATCGACATGGCCACGCTGCCCGCCGCGTCCTCGCCCGAGGGCCTGGTGGAGCGTGCGCGGGCGCTCTCCCGGGCGGCCGCCGCCCTGCGCGGCTGGCTGCTGGCGCCCAACGCGGAGGCCGACGAGGTGCAGGATCCCTATGGTGCCCCGTTGCCCTATTTCCGCAGCATCGGCGAGGAGATCAGCGTGGCGCTCGATCCCGTCGTCACCGCGCTGACCGGGGTGCCGTCGCGCGCTCCGTGGCGGTCGAGGGGGGCGCGGGCATGAGAGGGTGTTCGGCGGTAGTCCAGCGAGACCACTGGGGCATCTTGTGCGCGAATACCTGTTGACCCTCTGTGTCGCGGCCGCGGTCACCTATCTGTTGACGGGTCCGGTGCGGAAGTTCGCGATCGCCTGGGGCGCGATGCCGGCGATCAGAGCGCGGGACGTCCACCGTGAGCCCACCCCGCGGCTCGGCGGCATCGCGATGTTCGGCGGGTTGTGCGCCGGCCTGCTGGTGGCTGCCCAACTGGAGAACATCGGCGAGGTGTTCCTGACCTCGGACGAGCCGCGGGCGCTGCTCTCCGGGGCGGCGCTGATCTGGATCGTCGGCGTGCTCGACGACCGGTACGGCGTGGACGCGCTGCTCAAGCTGGGCCTCCAGATGATCGCGGCCGGCGTGATGGTGCTCCAGGGCCTGACCATCCTGTGGCTGCCGGTGCCCACGGTGGGCATGGTGGCGCTGACCCCGCTCCAGGGCACGCTGCTCACGGTGGCCATCGTGGTGGTCACCATCAACGCGGTGAACTTCGTGGACGGCCTCGACGGCCTGGCCGCCGGCATGGTCTGCATCTCGGCGGCGGCGTTCTTCCTGTACGCGTACCGCATCTGGTACGGCTACGGGATCGAGGCGGCCGCCCCCGCGACGCTCTTCGCGGCCGTGCTGATGGGCATGTGCATCGGCTTCCTGCCGCACAACCTGCACCCGGCGCGGATCTTCATGGGCGACTCGGGGTCGATGCTGCTCGGCCTGGTGCTGGCCGCCGGCGCGGTGTCCATCACCGGCCAGGTCGACCCGGACGCGATGGGCCTCGACCTGACCGGCCGGGAGCGCACCGTGCAGCAGGTGCCGGTGTACATTCCGCTGCTGCTGCCGCTGACGATCATCGTGGTGCCGTTCATGGACCTGGTGCTGGCGATCGTGCGCCGCACGTGGAACGGGCGCTCGCCGTTCAGCGCGGACCGCGGCCACCTGCACCACCGGCTGCTGGAGATCGGCCACTCGCAGAGCCGGGCCGTGCTGATCATGTACTTCTGGTCGGCGCTGATCTCGTTCGGCGCGGTGGCGTACTCGGCGCAGGCCGCGAACGAGTGGGCCAGCGCGTGGATCGTGCCGTTGGTGGTGGTGCTGAGCGCGGTCGGCCTGGTCGTCCTGCTGATGCCGCGCTTCACGCCGCGCGCCCCGCGGTGGGCGGAGCGTCTGGTGCCACCGCGCTACCGGCGGACGCCTGCCGGCGCGACTGGCTCGAAGGAACGGGAGGTGGCCGCCCCGCCGGCGAGTGACGCGGCCGCGGCCGCCGAGCCGCCGGCTTCGCCAGCGAGGTCCGCCGGGGCGGACAGCCGCGCGGCCGCCGTGGCGCCCGCTGTGTCTGCCGGCGCGACCGGTTCCAAGGGCCCGGAGGTGGCGGCCCCGCCGGCGGCCGAGGCGCCTGCCGGCGCCGAACCGGAGCATGGCGAGGCTGCGGCCCCGGCCGCGCCCACGGCCGTCGCGGAGCCGGCGGTGGATTCGCCGGTCAAGCCCGCCGCAGGCGACCGGCGGCCACAGGGGGCGACGGCGATCGGGGACCGGCAGCGGTCGCCGCGGCGGCGGAAGATCGACAGTCGGTCGTGAGCGTGACGTTCGGGCGTCGGGGCGCTTAGCAGATGGTGATCGTCCCGTCAGCTCCGCAACGGTTTGATTACCTCTCCCGTGTGAGCCCCTGCACACGAACTGGGTAAAGACCTCATCAAATAGTTTGTGATAGCGTTCACGAAACGCTTGTCAATTCGTCAACGACGACAGTCCCCAAAGCCCGTCGGAGAAACACTTCCATGCAGTCCAACGACGCCGCGATCGTCCGTGGCGCCGCGATCCCCACTGCCGCGGTAGGTGTGCTCGCCGTCGCCATCGGCGCGGTCGTGGCCGGGGTCGACGGTGCCGTCGGGGTAGCCCTCGGGGTGCTCCTCGCCGCCCTCTTCTTCGGCGGAGGTCTGCTCACCCTCGGGTATGTCGGCCGGCGCTGGCCTGAGCTGTTCTTCGGCGCGGCCTTCATGACGTACACGACGCAGATGGTCCTGCTGGTCGTCGCGCTCCTCCTGCTGCGCGACGCCTCGTTCCTCAACCCGCGCGCGTTCATCATCGGCGTGGTCGTCGGCACCGTCGCCTGGCTCGGTGGCCAGGTTCGGGCGCATGTGCGCATCAAGTCCCCCTACGTGGTGCCAGAGTCCACGGGTTCGTCGCCTGGTGGGCGGCCATGAGCGGCAGTGGTGACAGCGGGGGCTGTATAACGAGCCTCGCCGCGTGCTGCTATCGTCCGTCGCCGAGAGCCGAGTCGAGGCAGGCGCGCGTGCTGTGCGGGACAGCGGTGCATGTGCCGACCGGCGTTTCTCCCGCCACACCCAGTCCAGTGCCGTTCCGTGGCATGCCGCCACGCCGACACATCGAGGTTGCCGTATTCATGCGTCACGCCGAGGGAGCTCACGGTGAGTAACGAGGAAGTGCTCGCCTTCGAGACCGATTGCCATCTGTTCAACGACTGCGGCTTCCCCGCCCCGTCGGTGTGGTCGTTCCTTTTCGAACCGATCGTGACCATCGGTCCGATCGAGTTCAACAAGATCATGCTGCTGGCGCTCCTCGGCACGGTGGCGATCCTCACCTTCTTCTGGGCCGCGTTCGCCAACCCGAAGGTCGTGCCGGGCAAGCTGCAGATGGTCGCCGAGGCCGGCTACGACTTCGTCCGCCGCGGTGTCGCCCGCGAGATCATCGGAAAGAAGGGTGAACCCTTCGTACCGTTCCTGGTCTCGCTGTTCTTCTTCGTCTGGGTCATGAACGTGTGGGCGGTCATTCCGTTCGCCCAGTTCCCGGTGACCTCGGCCATCGCCTTCCCCGCCGTCCTCGCCGTCGTGGTGTGGGTCGTGTACATGACGGTGACGTTCAGGACCAACGGCTTCGTCGGCGGCGTCCGCAACCTCTGCGTCCCCAGCGGGCTGCCCAGGCCGATCTACGTGATCCTGACGCCCATCGAGTTCTTCTCGAACGTCCTGCTGCGGCCCTTCACGCTGGCGGTCCGGCTCTTCGCCAACATGTTCGCCGGTCACCTGCTGCTGCTGCTCTTCATCACCGCCACCTGGTACATGCTGGGCAGCTTCGTCGGCACGCTCTACGCGATCCCCGCGTTCGTGTTCGCGCTGATCCTGACCGGCTTCGAGCTCTTCATCCAGGCTCTGCAGGCCTACGTCTTCGTCGTCCTGACGGCCAACTACCTCTCCCAGGCGCTCGAAGAAGCGCACTGAGAGCCCCAAGCAACATCCCCGGTGGGCGCTCACCCCACCGGCCCACCACAGAGAAGGATAGAACGGACATGTCCGCAGCTTTCGAGACCATCGCCGCCGCCTCCGGGATCAAGGGCAGCCTGAACACCATCGGCTTCGGCCTCGCCGCCATCGGCCCCGGCATCGGCGTCGGCATCGTCTTCGGTAACGGCGTGCAGGCCATGGCTCGGCAGCCCGAGGCCGCCGGCCTGATCCGTACCAACATGCTGCTCGGCTTCGCGGTCATCGAGGCGCTGGCGCTGATGGGCTTCGTGCTCGCCTTCGCCAACCCGTGATCCGGCCCGCCGCTCTTTAGACGAGAGGTCCACCCACATGATCGAGATGATCGAACTGGCGGCATCGGAGCCCAACAGCCCGCTGCTGCCCGTGTGGCCTGAGGTCGGTATCGGTCTGATCTGCTTCGGCATCATCTTCTTCGCCTTCTACAAGAAGCTGCTGCCGAACATCAACAAGACCCTCGACGAGCGCCGCGAGTCCATCGAGGGCGGCATCGAGAAGGCCGAGTCCATCCAGGCCGAGGCCCGGCAGACGCTGGACAGCTACAAGGAGCTGCTCGCGGAGGCCAGGCACGAGGCCGCGCGGCTGCGCCAGGAGGCGCAGGAGCAGGGTGCCGCGCTCATCGCCGAGATGCGCGCGGAGGGGCAGCGGCAGCGTGAGGAGATCATCGCCGCCGGTCACACCCAGATCGCGGCCGACCGCCGGCAGGCCACCGAGCAGCTGCGGCAGGACGTGGGCCAGCTGGCGATCGAGCTCGCCGGCCGGCTGGTCGGGGAGTCCCTGGAGGACCACGCCCGGCAGAGCCGCACCATCGACCGTTTCCTCGACGAGCTCGAGGAGCAGGCCGACGGCTCGGTTCCGAGCCGTACCGAGGCCGGTCGATGAGTTCCACCAGCAACGGGTCGAGCCGCCGGGCCGGTGCCCGGCGGCGTCCGGCCCGTGAGCAGCGAGTGCGACAGGGAGAGGGAGAGACCGGATGATCGGAACGGCGAGCCGCCGAGCGAGCCGCGCCGTCGTCGTGGCTCACCCTTTTCAGGCGAGTGAGAAGGGGAGCGTGACCGCATGATCGGCGCGAGCCGAGAGGCCGTCGAGGCCGCGCGTGAGCGGCTCGACGCGCTGACCGACAACACCCGCGTGGACGCCGCCGACCTGGCCTCCGACCTGGCCGCGGTCACGGCGCTGCTCGATCGCGAGACCGCGCTGCGGCGGCTGCTGACCGACCCGGCGCAGTCGGGCGAGCGCAAGGCCGAGCTGGTCGGCCGGCTGCTCACCGGGCAGGTGAGCGGCGAGGCCGTCGACCTGGTCTCCGGCATGGTCAGGTCCCGCTGGACCGCCTCCCGGAACCTGGTCGACGCGGTGGAGCAGCTGGCCGAGGCGGCCGACCTGATCGCCGCCGACGAGGCCGGCGCGCTGGACACGGTGGAGGACGAGCTGTTCCGGTTCGGCCGGATCGTCGCCACCTCGCCGGCGCTCAGCGCGGCCCTCAGCGCGAAGGACACCGACTCGGCGCGAATCGCCGCCCGGGCCGGGCTGATCCGCGAGCTGCTGGGCGGCCGGGCCCACGAGGTCACGATCCGGCTCGTCACGAGGCTGGTGGAACGGCCGAGGGGACGTAGCCTGGACAGTGGGCTGGACGCCCTGTGCTCGCTGGCCGCGGCGCGGCGAGGCCGCTCGGTCGCCGTCGTCACCTCGGCGGTACCGCTCAGTGACGCTCAGCGACAGCGGCTCGGCGACACGCTGACCCGGCTGTACGGCCGGCCGATCCAACTGAACCTGGACGTCGACCCGGCGGTCATCGGCGGGATCTCGGTGCGGGTGGGCGACGAGATCATCCACGGCACCATCGCCGACCGGCTGGACGAGGTCAACCGGCGGATGGCCGGCTGAACCGGCCTGGGGGCACTCCCCCAAGGGGGGCACCCCCACCCGGACGAAGTCTGGGGGAAGCCGGCGCGCCTGCGGGCGCCACCAACTCAAGAAGCAGTACTCGCGGCCCGAGTTGGGCCGTAGTGGACGTACTTACGGGCCCAACAAGGAGAGCAGGGAACCCAGATGGCGGAGCTCACGATCCGGCCGGATGAGATCCGGGACGCACTGGAGAACTTCGTCCAGTCGTACACGCCGGACGCGGCCTCGCGCGAAGAGGTCGGGACGGTCAGCGTTGCCGGTGACGGCATCGCGAAGGTCGAGGGGCTGCCCTCGGCCATGGCGAACGAGCTGCTCGAGTTCGAGGACGGCACCCTCGGCCTCGCCCTCAACCTCGAGGAGCGGGAGATCGGCGTCGTCGTCCTCGGTGAGTTCAGCGGCATCGAGGAGGGTCAGCCGGTGCGCCGCACCGGCGAGGTCCTCTCGGTGGCCGTCGGCGACGGTTACCTGGGCCGGGTCGTGGACCCGCTGGGCAACGCGATCGACGGGCTCGGCGAGATCGAGACCACCGGCCGTCGCGCCCTGGAGCTGCGCGCGCCCAGCGTGATGCAGCGCAAGTCGGTGCACGAGCCGATGGAGACCGGCTACAAGGCCGTCGACACCATGACCCCGATCGGCCGTGGCCAGCGTCAGCTGATCATCGGCGACCGGCAGACCGGCAAGACGGCGCTCGCGGTCGACACGATCATCAACCAGCGCGACAACTGGCGTTCCGGCGACCCGAACAAGCAGGTCCGCTGCATCTACGTGGCGATCGGCCAGAAGGGCTCCACCATCGCCTCGGTGCGTGGCGCCCTGGAGGAGGCCGGCGCGCTCGAGTACACCACCATCGTGGCGGCTCCGGCGTCCGACCCGGCCGGCTTCAAGTACATCGCCCCCTACACCGGCTCGGCCATCGGCCAGCACTGGATGTACGAGGGCAAGCACGTCCTGATCATCTTCGACGACCTCTCGAAGCAGGCCGACGCCTACCGCGCCGTCTCCCTGCTGCTGCGCCGCCCGCCGGGCCGCGAGGCGTACCCGGGTGACGTGTTCTACCTGCACTCCCGGCTGCTGGAGCGCTGTGCCAAGCTCTCCGACGACATGGGCGCCGGCTCGATGACCGGCCTGCCGATCGTCGAGACCAAGGCCAACGACGTCTCCGCGTTCATCCCGACCAACGTGATCTCGATCACCGACGGTCAGTGCTTCCTGGAGTCCGACCTGTTCAACGCGGGCCAGCGCCCGGCGCTGAACGTCGGCATCTCGGTCTCCCGCGTCGGTGGCTCCGCGCAGCACCGGGCGATCCGGCAGATCACCGGTTCGCTCCGCGTCGACCTGGCCCAGTACCGCGAGCTTGAGGCGTTCGCCGCCTTCGGTTCCGACCTGGACGCGGCCTCCAAGGCGGCCCTGGCCCGTGGCCAGCGCATGGTCGAGCTGCTGAAGCAGGAGCAGTACAGTCCGTTCCCGACCGAGAACCAGGTGGTCTCGGTGTGGTCCGGCACCAACGGCCTGATGGACGACATCCCGGTCGGCGACATCCGTCGCTTCGAGCGCGAGCTGCTCGACTACCTGGGCCGTGAGCACAAGGCCCTGATGACGTCGATCCGCGAGGGCGGCAAGATGTCGGACGACACCGTCGAGGCCGTCCGCGCCGCCGTCACCAAGTTCAAGTCGCAGTTCGAGACGGCGGACGGCAAGCTGCTGGGCGAGGGCTGATCCATGGGCTCCCAGCTTCGGATCTACAAGCGGCGGATCAAGTCGGTCTCGGCGACCAAGAAGATCACCCGCGCCATGGAGATGATCGCGGCCTCGCGCATCATCAAGGCGCAGCGCCGGGTGGCCGCGGCCACGCCGTATGCCGACGAGATCACCAACGCGGTGACCGCGGTGGCGTACGGCTCCGAGGTGAAGCACCCGCTGACCACCAAGATCGAGCGGCCGCGGCGCGCCGCGGTGCTGCTGATCACCTCGGACCGCGGCCTGGCCGGCGGGTACTCGTCCAACGCCATCAAGGCGGGCGAGCACCTGACGGGCGAGCTGGTCGCCTCCGGCATGGAGGTCGACACGTACATCGTCGGCCGCAAGGGCGTGGCGTACTACGGGTTCCGTGAGCGGCCGATCACGCAGTCCTGGACGGGCTTCACGGACAACCCGACGTACGCGGACGCCAAGGACGTGGCGGCGCCGCTGATCGAGGGCATCCGGAAGGACACCGACGAGGGCGGCATCGACGAACTCCACATCGCGTACACGGAGTTCGTCTCGATGATCAGCCAGACGCCGGTGGAGCGCCAGCTGCTGCCGATGGAGATCGTGGACACCGCCGAGGAGTCCGCCGAGGTCTTCAAGCGCGGCGGCGCGCCGCGTCCGCTGTACGACTTCGAGCCGTCGGCCGAGCAGGTGCTCGACGCGCTGCTGCCCGGGTACGTGGAGAGCCGGATCTACACGGCCATGCTCCAGGCGGCCGCCTCCAAGCACGCCGCGACCCGCCGGGCGATGAAGTCGGCGACGGACAACGCCGAGGAGCTCATCAAGTCGCTCACCCGGCTTGCCAACGCGGCCCGCCAGGCCGAAATCACCCAGGAAATCACCGAGATCGTCGGTGGCGCGAGCGCCTTGGCCGACGCGACCGCGGGAAGTGAACGCTAACCATGACCACTGCTGCTGAGGCGGCCACCAGCCAGGCCGCGGCCACGGGCCGGATCGCCCGAGTCATCGGTCCGGTCGTCGACGTGGAGTTCCCCGTCGACGCCATCCCGGACATCTACAACGCCCTGACGGTCGAGGTCGAGGACCCGGCCGAGAAGGGCACCACCAGGACGCTGACCCTCGAGGTCTCGCAGCACCTGGGCGAGGGCCTGGTGCGCACCATCGCGCTGGAGCCCAACGACGGCCTCGTCCGGCAGGCGCCGGTCACCGACACCGGCCGGGGCATCTCGGTGCCGGTGGGCGACGTGACCAAGGGCCGGGTGTTCAACACCCTGGGCCAGATCCTGAACGACCCGGAGGCCGAGTCCGAGGTCACCGACCGGTGGGAGATCCACCGCAAGGCCCCGGCGTTCGACCAGCTCGAGTCGAAGACCGAGATGTTCGAGACCGGTCTGAAGGTCATCGACCTGCTGACCCCGTACGTCAAGGGCGGCAAGATCGGCCTGTTCGGCGGCGCCGGGGTGGGCAAGACCGTGCTCATCCAGGAGATGATCATGCGTGTGGCGAAGCTGCACGAGGGCGTCTCCGTGTTCGCCGGCGTCGGCGAGCGCACCCGCGAGGGCAACGACCTGATCGCGGAGATGGAGGAGTCCGGTGTGCTCCCGCAGACCGCGCTCGTCTTCGGCCAGATGGACGAGCCGCCGGGCACCCGCCTCCGGGTGGCGCTCGCCGGCCTGACCATGGCGGAGTACTTCCGCGACGTCCAGAAGCAGGACGTGCTGTTCTTCATCGACAACATCTTCCGCTTCACCCAGGCCGGTTCCGAGGTGTCCACGCTGCTCGGCCGCATGCCGTCCGCGGTGGGCTACCAGCCGAACCTGGCGGACGAGATGGGCGTGCTCCAGGAGCGCATCACCTCGACCCGCGGTCACTCGATCACCTCGATGCAGGCGATCTACGTGCCGGCGGACGACCTGACCGACCCGGCGCCGGCGACCACCTTCGCCCACCTGGACGCGACGACGGTGCTCTCCCGCCCGATCTCGGAGAAGGGCATCTACCCGGCGGTCGACCCGCTGGACTCCACCTCCCGCATCCTGGACCCGCGGTACGTCTCGCAGGACCACTACGACTGCGCCTCCCGCGTCAAGGGAATCCTGCAGAAGTACAAGGACCTCCAGGACATCATCGCGATCCTCGGCATGGACGAGCTGAGCGAGGAGGACAAGCTCACCGTCCAGCGGGCGCGTCGTATCGAGCGCTTCCTGTCGCAGAACACCCACGCGGCGAAGCAGTTCACCGGTATGGACGGCTCGGACGTGCCGCTCGACGAGTCGATCGCGGCGTTCAACGCCATCGCGGACGGCGAGTTCGACCACTTCCCCGAGCAGGCGTTCTTCATGTGCGGTGGCCTGGACGACCTGAAGGAAAAGGCCAAGAAGCTGGGCGTCTCCTGATCCTGGTCCGCTAGGTCCTGCCCGGACGGTCTTCGAGGATCAGCCCGCGGCGTCAGATGCGGTGCATCGCAAGGCGCCGGATCGCAGCTCATACTTGTCGTATTCGCGCGATTCGGTAACGCAGCGAGGTGCCGTAGCTGGCGTCGCGGGCCCGAAGAAGATCGTCTGGGTAGGGCCTAGGGGCGGGGTGGCCCAGGTCCTCGAAGGACCGGGTGGGCACCCCGCCCCACGGGTGCCAGGGGGCGCCAACTATTCTTTAGCAAGGAGAGAGGGGAGCCATCGTGGCTGAGCTGCACGTCGAGTTGGTCGCCGCTGACCGGCAGGTCTGGTCTGGCGAGGCCAGCCTGGTCGTGGCGCGCACCACCTCGGGCGACATCGGCATCATGCCGGGCCACCAGCCGCTGCTCGCGGTGCTCCAGCCGGGCCCGGTGACCATCCGCACGGCCGGCGAGACCGGCCAGGGCACCGTGGTGGCCGCCGTGCACGGCGGCTTCGTCTCCTACACGGACGGTAAGCTGTCGCTGCTCGCGGAGATCGCGGAGCTGTCCGAGGAGATCGACGTCGAGCGAGCCGAGCGAGCCCTGGAACGGGCGAGGTCGGAGGCGGACACGCCCGCTGAGCGGCGTGCCGACGTGCGGCTGCGGGCCGTGGCGGCGAGCCGCTGACGCGGGGCCGGCCGCCAGCGGCCGGCCATCATCTTCGGCAGGCGTATTCGCGGGAGTCATCGGGGCAGCCGGCACGGGACACGGCACGAGGCGAGGAGGTCGATCGGATTGGTCCTCGCTCTGCTTGTGTCGGGTGCGGCGCTCGCGCTGCTGGTGCTCGGGCTCTTCGGCTTCGGGATGCGCCGGCGGCTGATCCAGCGGCTGGGCGGCACCTTCGACTGCAGCGCGCGCTTCACCCCGCCGCGCGCCGGCCAGTCGCAGGGCAAGGGCTGGCTCTACGGGGTGGCCAGGTACAACGGCGACCACGTGGAGTGGTTCCGGGTCTTCTCCTACGCGCTGCGGCCGCGCCGCACCCTCCAGCGGGACCGCATCCAGGTCCGGGACCGGCGGCAGCCGGTGGGCGAGGAGGAGCTGGCGCTGCTGCCGGGCGCGGTGGTGCTGAGCTGCCGGCACGACGAGTGGGACGTGGAGCTGGCGATGAGCGAGGACGCCCTCACCGGCTTCCTGGCCTGGCTGGAGGCGGCGCCACCCGGGCAACGGGTCAACGTGGCGTGACGGTGTCCTGACGGTGGGAACGGGCGTGATCGCGTCCTGACGGTGGGAACGTGAGTGCGGCCGGGACGGCGGTTGGTCAGCCGTCCCGGCCGCGGTCTTTTGGTCCCCGGCCGGCAAGTGGGGCGTGCCGGCCGGGGAGCGTCGGGGATCGGGGCGGTGCTAGCCGCCGAGCCCCTGGCTTATGGCGTGTGCCAGGGCGCCGTTCGAGCTGTCGCCCGAGAACTCCCAGAAGAAGCCGCCACCCAGGCCCTGTTGGCGGGCCCACTGCATCTTGCTGACGACGGTCGCCGGCGTGTCGTAGCTCCACCACTGGTTGCCGCAGTGCGCGTAGGCGGTGCCGGCCACGGTGCCGGTCGCCGGGCAGCGGGTGGCGAGGACCTTGTAGTCCTCGATGCCCTGTTCGTAGGTTCCGGGCGCCGGTCCCGTGGCGCTGCCGCCGGGTGCGGCCTGGCTGACGCCCGTCCAGCCTCGGCCGTAGAAGCCGATGCCGAGCAGCAGTTTCTCGGCCGGCACGCCCTGGGCACGGAGCGCGCTGATGGCGGCCTGCGAGGTGAAGCCCTGGGTCGGAAGACCGTTGTACGAGGTCAGCGGCGAGTGCGGGGCGGTGGGTCCTGTCCCTGCCCAGGCGCCGAAGAAGTCGTAGGTCATCACGTTGAGCCAGTCCGCGTACTGGGCGCCGTAGGCGTAGTCGGAGGCGGAGATCTTGCCGCCGGGCGAGCCGTCGGCGGTGATGGCCGCGGTGACCAGCTGGTCGCCGAAGACGTCGCGGAAGGCGCGCATCATGTCGCCGAAGGCCCGCGGGCCGCTGCTGTCACAGCTCAGACCGCAGCCGTTGGGGTACTCCCAGTCCAGGTCGATGCCGTCGAAGACGCCGGCCCAGCGCGGGTCGTTGACCAGGTCGTAGCAGGACTGGGCGAACCGCTGCGGGTCGCGCATGGCCTCGGTGAAGCCGCCCGACCAGGTCCAGCCGCCGAAGGACCACAGGATCTGGATGTCCGGGTAGCGCTCCTTGAGCTGCCGCAGCTGGTTGAAGTTGCCGCGGAGCGCGCCGGTGTCCCAGGTGTCGGCGACGCCGCTGACGCTCTCGGCGGCGCTGTAGGCCCGGTCGTAGGCGGCGTAGGTGTCGCCGATCGCGCACTCGCCGTTGGTCACGTTGCCGAAGGCGTAGTTGATGTGGGTGATCTCGTCGGCGGTGCCGGAGTCCACGATGTCCTTGACGTGGTAGTCGCGGCCGTAGACGCCCCACTCGGCGAAGTAGCCGAGGTTGATCTGGCCGTCGGGCGGGGCGCTGCCGCCGTCGTCACCGCCGCCGCCGTCACCTCCGTCGCCCCCGTCGTCGCCGCCACCGCCGTCGTCCCCGCCGCCGCTGCCGTCACAGGGCTGGCCGTTGAGGAGACAGTTGGCGGGAGCGCCGCCGCCGCTGCCGTTGAAGCCGAAGCTGGCGGTCTGGCCGGGGGCCAGGGTGCCGTTCCAGCCGGCGTCACGGGCGGTCCAGTGGGTGCCGCTGTTGCTGACGCGGGCGTCCCAGGAGCTGGAGACGGCGGTGCCGGCGGGGAAGTCCCACTCCAGCGTCCAGCCGTTCATGGTCTCGGTGCCGGTGTTGCTGACGGTCCACCGGCCCTCGAAGCCGGTGCCCCAGTCGGTGGTCCTGGCATAGGTCGCGGTGGCGGTGGCGGCCTGGGAGGGGCCCGCGACGGCCACGATCCAGGCGAGGGGAAGGGCGAACACCGCGAGGACGGCGGTGATTCGGCGTCTGACGCGTGACAAGGAAGGCTCCTTGGGTCGGCCGGTGAGGATGTGGGGGAGGCCCCCGAGGGGGCCGGGTCCGTGCCGTGGAGCGGTGCATCGACCGCGTGCGATTAGCCGTGAGAGTAGAATGGTCCAGACCAACGGTCAAGAGGTCTGTACCACCGGCGACTTGGGGCCGGCCGGTGCCGTGCCCTGGGGGATCCCCAGGTGCCCTCAGAGGGTCTTCAGGGGGTCTTCACGACGCCCGGCCGCCGGCGAGGCCCGTCTCCTGGGCCAGCACCGCGGCCTGGACCCGGCTGCGCAGCCCCAGCTTGTTGAGGATCCGGCTGACGTGGGTCTTCACGGTGGCCTCCGCCATCCCGAGGCGCTCCGCGATCCCCGCGTTGGAGAGCCCGGCCCCCACGTGCGCCAGCACCTCGCGCTCCCTGGGGGTGAGCGAGGCGAGCCGGGCCGCGTCCGGTGAAGGGCCCTGCGGGGCCGGGGAGTTGCGGGCGAACTCGGCGATCAGCCGGCGGGTGACGGCGGGCGCGATGGTGCCCTCGCCGGCCGCCACCGTGCGCACGGCGGCGAGCAGCGAGGCGGCGTCGCTGTCCTTGAGCAGGAAGCCGCCGGCACCGGCGCGGAGCGCCCCGAACACGTACTCGTCGAAGTCGAAGGTGGTCAGCACCAGCACCTCGGCCAACTCCTCGGCGACGATCCGCGCGGTGGCCGAGACCCCGTCGAGCACCGGCATCTGGATGTCCATCAGCACCAGGTCGGGCCGCAGCTCCCGGGCGAGCGCGATCGCCTGCTCGCCGTCGGCCGCCTCGCCGACCACCTGGATGTCGGGCGCGCTGCCCAGGATCAGCACCAGGCCCTGCCGCACCGCCGCCTGGTCCTCGGCGACCACCACCCGCACGGTCACGCGCTCTCCCTGGTGTTCTCCCTGGTGTTCTCGCGGGTGCTCTGCCTGACGCCCGCCGGGACGGCGGCCGGGTTGTCGAGCAGCGGCAGCCGGGCGTGCACCCGCCAGCGGGGCGCGCCGTCGAGGCCGGGCTCGGGACCGGCCGCGAACGCGCCGGCCAGCAGCTCCACGCGCTCCCGCATCCCGATCAGGCCGGCGCCCGAGCCGGGCGCGCGGCTCGGCGCGTCCGCCCCGTAGGGGCTGGTGACGGTGACGGTCAGCACGGCCGCGTCCTGCGCGAGGCCCACCTCGACCTCGCCGGGCGCCGCGTGCTTGACCGCGTTGGTCAGCGACTCCTGGACGATGCGGTACGCGGCGAGCTCGATCGGGGTGGGCAACTCGGCGCCCGCCGGGCGCTCGTCCCGCGCGGTGAAGCGGAGCCGGCCTGCGCCGCCGTCCCCCGCGCGGCGGAGCAACGCCGGCAGGCCGTCGAGGCTCGGCGTCGCCTCGGGCTCGCCGCCGGCGCCGGACTCCCGCAGCAGGCCGATCAGCCGCCGCATCTCGGCGAGGCCCTGGGTGCTGTTCTCCCGGATCACGGACAGCGCCTGCCGGGTCGCCTTCCGCTCGTCGAGGGTGAGGGCGGCGGTGGCGTGGATCGCGATCGCGGACAGGTGGTTCGCCACCATGTCGTGCAGCTCCCTGGCCATCCTGGACCGCTCGCCGGCCACCGCCTGCACCCGGTCCATCTCGGCGAGCAGCGCCGTCTGCTCAGCGCGCAGCCGCTCGGCGGCCGCCGTGTCCTGGTGGTGGCGGAGCATCAACCCCGTCCACGCGGGGGTGGCGGTGACGGCGGAGACCGCCACGCCGAGGATGACGGCCTCGGGGGTGCGCAGCCAGAGCACCGCGACCACGGTGGCCAGGATGCTCAGCGCCACGCTGCCGTGCGTGACGACCCTGCCGAAGCGCGGCCGGCCGTAGAGCGTGGCCGCGTAGACCACGTCGGTGAACATCAGCAGCACGGCGAGCAGGCCACCGAAGGCGACATCGGCCACGAGGGCGCCGACGGCCAGCGGCAACGCCACCTCGGGCCTGGTGCGGCGCAGCAACTCGGCGCCGCACATGGCGAGCAGCCCGACCAGCACCAGCGGACCGTGCGGCCGGCCCAGGAACATGTACAGACCGAAGACGACGCCGAACAGCCCCCCGGCCAGGCCGGCCACCGCGATCCACACGTCGTGGTGGTGGGGGCGGGGTGGGCGGCGCATGCGTCTATCGAAACACGGTCGGCGGGGTGACCGGGACCACCCTGCGATCTACATCGAAGGATGCAGACGGCCCCCTCCGGATCCGCATCGGAGGGGACGCGCGGGAGCGCCGCCGGGGCCGAACATGGGAGCAACGGGGGAGAGGAGCCGTACACATGATCGTCGCGTTCATCCTGGCCGCCGAGATCGCCTTCTGGGTGGTTCTCGCGGTCGGCCTGGCCGTCCGCTACCTGCTGCGCAGGCGGCGCACCAGCACGGTGCTGCTGCTCGCGGTGCCGCTGATCGACGTGGCGCTGCTCACCGCGACCGCCTGGGACATCAGAAACGGCGGCGAGCCGTCCTACGCGCACGGCCTGGCCGCGCTCTATCTCGGCTTCACGGTCGCCTACGGCCACTCCATGATCGCCTGGGCCGACGCCCACGCCGCCCACCGCTTCGGCGGCGCCCCCAAACCGCCGAAGATCCAGCGGTACGGAAAGGAGCGCACGGCGTACGAGTGGCGCCTGTGGACACGAACGCTGATAGCCGGCGTCATCGCGGTCCTGGTGATCGAGGCGATGATCCTCGTCATCGACGACGCCAGCAGCACGACCCCCCTGCGGGGCACGGAGGGCGCGGCCCTCCGCGCCATCGCCATCCACGCGGCGGTCGCGCTCTACTACACAATCTGGCCGGGCAAGGCCCCGACGAACGAGGCCGTGCCGGACGCGGAGGCGCCGGCGCGGTGACCCCGGGTGGGGGCGTCTCCCACCCACCCGCCCCTCCTCCGCGCTCCGCGCGGAGGGGGGCGCGGCGGCCCCTGCGGGCCTGGTCCGCGGCGGCTGCGTCGCCGGGCCAACGCTGACGGCTTCGTGCCGGGGCCGTGTCTTACCTTCGCTGGGGGGTGACAGGCTGCCGCTCGAACGGGGCGATTTCGTTCGATGCCTCTGCGCGGCCCTCCAGGCAACGAAGAACCCCGCCTGTCGCCTGGGGCGGTCGGCGGGGTTCAACAGTGGTTCGTGAACCTCTCAGCCCTTGAGCTGCACCACGAACGCTGTCCAAGCTGCCTCGGGCAGGACGAGGGCGGTGTGCGGGTTTTTGCTGTCCCGCACGGGGACGACGCCGGGGAGGCCGTCCACGACCTCGACGCACTCGCCGTTGCCCTGGCTCCTCCGGGGCTTGCGCCAGGCGGCGCGGGCGAGGTCCATGCCCCGGCCCTCTTGGCTGTTCATAGCTCCTTCTTCACCATGTTCCGGATCATCGCCAGCGTCTGCGGGACGCTCATGGCGTTCGCTCGTAGGTTGTCGAACAGGACCTCGTACCGCTGAGTGTCGCCCGGGTAGGGGTCGCTGTTGGCTTCGACATAGACCACATCGGGATCTTCCTGATGCGGGAACCGCAAGATATTGAACGGCCCCTCCAGTGTCCCAGGATGGGCACCGGAAGAGAAGGGAATGGCCTGGAGCAGGACGTTCGGCAGGTCTGCCAGCTCCAGCAGTCGATCAAGCTGCTCGCGCATCACCTCGGCCCCGCCGACCAGTCTGCGCAATGCTGATTCGTCGAGCACGGCGCGCACCTCAAGCGCGTTGGCTCCGGTGAGTACCTGCTGGCGCTGCATCCGTACATCCAGACGCTGTTCCAGAGCTTCTTCCGACAGGCCGGGAACGGTCGCCCGGTTGATCTCCTCGGCGTAGCGGCTCGTCTGGAACAGCCCTGGGATGACGTTCTGGTACGTGAGCATGGACTCCGCCTCGGCCTCCAGCCCGATGTAAGTCGAGTAGGGGACGTCGCTGTAGAGCTGCCACCACCCCTTCTTGCGCGCCTCGCGCGTTAGCTTGGCCAGCTTCTCGCGCTGCTCCGGGTCATCCACGCGGTAGAGGTCGAGGAGTCGCGTCACGTCAGCCGGCGTTGGAGTGGAGCGCCCAGCCTCGATCCGCGACAGCTTCGACGCCGACCACTTCAGACTCCTCGACGCCTCGCTCCCTTTCATGCCGGCGGCTTCGCGGAGTCGCCTCAGTTCGAGGCCAAGTCGGCGGCGCCGGACCACCGGGCTCGCAGTCGTCATGGGCACAGTCTGCCACTGCCGAGCGCACTCCCACATCCAGATGCAATTGCATCCTTAGGTGGGATTGCGCTCAACTCTTCAATAACGGCATGCTGTTCAACGACAAGGAGCGCCCGCAAGCAACATGGGCGTCAGCTTCGTGCGCCACCTCCACACCTCGGCGTGCGATGGCCGTGGAGGTGCCGATGCAAGTCACCGAGCGAACCCCCAGCGGCATCCGCAGCTGGTCATTCACTGCGCGAGCCGACGAGATCCCGACCTGGCGTCATGCCGTAGCTGGCGTGCTGCGCGGTTGGCGGGCTGACGAGAAGGCCGTCGAGCTGGCCGCGTTCGGTATCTCCGAGTTGCTGTCCAACGTGATCAAACACGTCCGGGATCGGCGGTGTTGCCTCCGCTTGGTCCGGACCGGGGAGCAGGTCTCCATCCAGCTCTTCGACCGATCACCGGCGCCGCCTGTGCTTGGAGAGCCGGCCTGGGATGCCGAGTCTGGTCGAGGCCTGTGGCTGCTCCGGGAGATGTGCCCGCAGGTCGGCTGGCAGACCGCGCCGCCCGGTCTGGGCGTGAAGTGTGTCTGGTTCACATGCCCGTTGACGAACGACAAAGAGGTGGAGCGGTGAGCTTCCCGGAGTTGGACAGCTTCATTGACCTTCCAGAGGAGCTGGAAGACGATCTGATCGCGATCGGCAACACGCTTCCTGCCTGGAGCGTGGAGGGCACCTTCCTGGCACATTCCACGATCGAGCGCTACCGGACCGAGCTGGATACGGCTCCGCTGTTCGGTGACATCAAGGACCGTCTGCTCCCCCTGCTGGGCGAGGCCGCTGGCGGATACGCCGTCGTGCGGCTGCGTAACGTCGCTCGGGCATTGGGGATTGGGGACCGGTTCCTGCGCTTGGCGACGGCGAGTCTCGCCGAAGGGCAGGTGGGTGGGGGCCAAACCCGCGGGACGTCGACACGCGCGCCGCGCGGAACAGGGGGCGGGTGGGTGGGGAGACTCACCCGGTCGGAGCCGCCCCCGTCGACGCCCGTGGGATGAGCGTCGGCGGCAACACCTCGCGGCGGTCCGCCGTGCGGCCGCCGAGTCGCTCGAGGAGCAGCGTCACCGCGAGCCGCCCCATCGTGGCGCGTGGCTGGTCGACGCTGGTGAGCCGGGGCCGCACGGTCTCGGCGAGCCCGGTGTTGTCGTAGCCGACGACGGACAGCCGGTCGGGCACGGGGATGCCCAGCGCGTGGGCCCGGTCGAGCACGGCGAGCGCGGCCAGGTCGTTGACGGCGAAGACCGCCGTCGGCGCCGCCGCGTCGAGGAGTTCGGCGGCGGCCGCCGCCCGGCGGCCCGTGTCGTCGCCGATCGGCTGGTCGGCGGCCTCGGCCGCCGCGCCGGCCCGCCGCACCGCGGCGAGGTAGCCGTCCCGGCGGGCCCTGGCGGCCGGCCGCCGGCTGCCGGCGAGGTGCGCGATCCTGCGGTGGCCGAGACCGGTCAGGTGCTCGACGGCGGCCGTGGCGCCGGCCGCGTCGTCGTTGGCCACGGTGTCCACGCCCGTCGGATGCTCGGCCGGCCGGCCCACCATGACCACCGGGGCGCGGCGGGCCGCCTCCGTCAGCACCCGCGGGTCGAGCCAGGAGCTGATCACCACCACGCCGTCGACGGAGAGCTGGAGCAGGGCGTCCAACTGCTGTTCGAGTCGGCGGCGGTCGTTGCGCCCGTGGGCGAGCAGCGCGGTGAAGCCCTCGGCGTCCGCCGCCTCCTCGACGCCGGCCACCACCTCCGTGTGGTACGGGTTGGCCAGGTCGGTGAGCAGCACGCCGAGCAGCATGGTGCGCCCCTGGACCAGGCCGCGCGCCAGGGTGTTGGAGCGGTAGCCGAGCTCGTCGGCGACGCCCAGGATCCGGGCGCGGGTCGCGTCGCTGACCCCCTCGTCGCCGCGTAGGGCCAGCGAGACCAGCGACTTGGAGACGCCGGCGGCGGCGGCGATGTCCACGATCGTGGGGCGTCGAGTGCGCCGGCGTTCCGTCACCCAGACATTGTGACCCCCGACGTTCCGGGCCTGGCGGGGCCCCCGGGCCGGCGCCTGGAACGTTCCAGGTCGGTTTGCCGCGGGTTCACCCGGACGCCGGCCTGGGGACCGCCCCCGCCGCCTAACGTCCACCGCGAACATGGCACCGCCCCTTCCCGACGCCGCTCATGAGCGAGGTACTTCCCCTTGGCCCCCTTGGACCCCCTGGATTTCCCGGACCCAGTCGCCCCCGCCCTCGGCGGCCGTCCCGACGCGCTGCTGCTCGACTTCGGCGGGGTGGTCTTCCAGACCCGCCGGCGGCCCGAGGGCCGCGCCGAGGTGGTCGGTCGGCTGGCCGAGGAGCTGGCCCGCGCCGGCCACCGGGCGGACGAGGCGACGCTGCGCCGCTCGCTGGACGCCGGGCTCGCCGCGCTCAAGGACTGGAAGAACGCCGCCGGCCGCCGGCTCGCCCCCGCCGAGCTCGACCACCGGACGATCTGGACCGACTTCCTCGCCTCCGAACTGCCCGAGGCGCAGCGCGCGGTGCTCGCCGGCAGCGCCGGGCTGCTGCTCGCCGAGATGTCGCCGCTGCTCTCCGAGCACGAGGTCAGGCCCGGCATCCCCGAGCTGCTGCGGGTCGCCGCCGATCTGGGGGTCCGGGTCGGGATGGTGTCCAACGCGCACTCCGGGCGCGCCCATCGGAAGCTGCTGCGGGCCGCCGGGCTCGAGGAGTTCTTCGGCGTGCAGGTGTACTCGGACGAGGTCGGCATCCGCAAGCCGCACCCGGAGATGATCGGGCTCGCGGCCCGCGCGCTCGGCACCGTCCCCGAACGCTGCTGGTACGTCGGCGACACCCAGGACCGGGACGTGGTGGCCGGCCGGCGGGCCGGGGTGGCGGCGGTGGTGCTCACCCGCCACCGGCACACCGACCACCCGCCCTACCCGGTGGCCGTGGCGGCCGACGCCGTCTTCGACACGCCCGAGGGCCTGGTCGAACCACTGCGCGCCAGCCGCCCGGCGGCCGCGGCCGCCCCCGCCGAGCCCCAACCCCCGGCCGCCGCCCGCCGGTTGCCGGCCGCGCTGCTGCTCGACCACGGCGGGGTGATCGCCCGCTCCACCGGGACCCCGGACGCCCGTCGGGCGTTCGCCACCCGGCTCGCCGAGCAACTGGCCAGGGCCGGCGCCGCGTTCACCGCGGACGAGGTGGCGGCCGCGATCGAGGCCGGCCGGGAGCGGTACGGCCGGTGGAAGCGGGAGCGGTCGGACGGCGCCGTGGTGCCGGAGATCACGCCGCGCGCGTTCTGGTGCGACCTGGTCGGCCCCGACTGGCCGCCGCACGCCCGGGCGTTCCTGCTGGCCGAGTCGGCCAGGCTCACCCTGGAGTACGCGCGCAGCAAGAGCCACGCCACGATGCGGCCGGGCGTCGCCGAGGCCCTGGCGTTCTGCGCCGAGCACGGCGTCCGGGTGGCGGTCGTCTCCAACACCGTCTGCGGCCGCGCGGTCCGCGAGGAGCTCGACCGCCACGGGATCACGCACCTGATCGGCGCGCACGTCTACTCCGACGAGATCGGCCGCCGCAAGCCCGACCCGGCCACCGTGACCGCCGCCGTCACCGCGCTCGACGTGCCGGCCGCCGACTGCTGGTTCGTCGGCGACAAGCCCTGGCGCGACATGGCGGCCGCCCGCCGCGCCGGCGTCGCGACGACCGTGCTGGTGCGTGGCGGTTCGGCCTCCGACGCCGCCGTCGACGCCGCCCCCACAGGACCGGCCGAGGAGCGCCCCACCCACGTGATCGACGAGATGACGGACCTGCTCGGCCTGTTGGTCGAGGCCAGGACCGCCGACCCGACCCCTGCCCCCACCACCGTCCCCTCCGCGACCTCCTGAACCCCTCACGCCGCACCCCTCCCTCGGCAGCGAAAGGCAGTCCCATGTCCGAGCCCACCGCTCAGCTCACCGCGCGCGCCAGCGGGCGCAGATACCGCCCAGGCGAGGTGACCTCGAGCCAGAACCTGATGGTCTTCGTCCTCTCCATGACCCTGTTCGGCCTCGCCAACATCGTCACCGAGGTGCTGCCGGAGATAGCCGTCGGCCCGGTCGAACTCTCGGTCTCCTACCTCGCGTTCGTGCCCGTCGTGATGGTCGCGCTGTTCAACCCGCTGCCCGCCGCGCTCGGCGCGCCGCTCGGCGAGATCGTCTTCGTCGACCTGCTGATGGGCGACTTCTCCGGGATCGGCGAGCTGGAGGGCTACCTCCAGATGTTCCTCGGCCTCTACATCGGCGGCTGCCTGGTCCGCGATCCGCGCCGCCGGCCGGCGATCTTCGTGGCCGCCGTCGTCACCGTGGCCGTCGACAAGATGCTCTCGGCCGTCGTGGACCTGGGGAAGGTCTGGGTCGGCGTGGCCGACGCCGAGTACGTGGAGGGTCTGCCGCAGTCGATCCTGCTCCTGGAGGGGATCGGCTTCGGCACCGACCTGCTGATCAGCGGCGTGCTCTTCGGCGCGCTGCCCGCCGGGATCCTGGCCCCGCGGCTCTACGGGAAGATCGAGCCGCTGCTCGGCCTCGAGCCGCGCGACCCCGCCCGGCCGATCCCGCTCGCGCAGCGCGGTGACGCGGTCTTCCTGCTGCTCGCGGTGTTCCTCTCCTTCGTCGCGATGATCGCCGCCTTCCTCGGCGAGATCGTGGACAACTTCGGGGTCTGGGAGCCCGGCTTCGTCGACGAGTACGGGCAGCGGTTCCTGTGGATCGGGGTGGCGGCCACGCTGATCGTGCTGGTCGGGGTGTGGGTCGCGGCCCGCGCCCTGGTCAGGTCACGGCGGGCGCGGGCCGTCCAGGAGGCCGCCCGATGACGGGAGACCCGTCGAGCGACGGTCCCGCGATCGAGGTCGCGGGTCTTTCGTTCCGTTATCCGGGGGCCGCGGCCGAGAGCCTGCGCGGGGTCGATCTGCGCGTCGAGCGGGGCGACTTCGTCGCCGTCGTCGGCGGCAACGGCTCGGGCAAGACGACGCTCTGCAAGACCTTCAACGGACTGGTGCCGCACTACTGGTCGGGCGCCTTCGAGGGCTCGGTGCGGGTACTCGGCCAGGACACCAGGGACCTGTCGGTGGCGGCGCTCTCGCACCGGGTCGGCTACGTCTACCAGGACTTCGGCAACCAGCTCGTCCGGCCCACGGTGCGCGACGAGATCTCGTTCGGCCCGATCAACTTTGGCCAGCCCGACCACCGGGAGCGCACCGAGGAGGCCATGGCGCTGCTCGGCGTCGCGCAGCTGGCCGACCGTTTCGTCTGGCAGCTCTCCGGCGGCCAGCAGCATCTGGTGGCGCTGGCCGCGGTGTTGGCGCTGCGCCCCGGGATCGTCGTGGTGGACGAGCCGGTCGCCGAGCTCGACCCGGCCCGCGCCGGCGAGATCTACGAGCGGCTCGCCCGGCTCAACGCCGAGCTCGGCACCACCGTGGTGGTGATCGAGCACCACGCCGAGTACGTCGCCCGCTACGCCCGCTCGGTGGTGCTGATGGCCGACGGGGCTCCGGTGTGGCACCTGCCGACGCGGGAGGCGCTCGGCCGGGCCGACGAGCTGGCCGCGCACGGCATCCCGGCGCCGGGGATCATCCGGGCGGTGCGGGCGGTGGATCCGGCGTCGCCGGTGCCGCTGACCGTGGGCGAGGCGGCCGAGCTGCTGCGGGCGAGGGCCGACGAGGCCGGCCAGGACCCCGCGCCGGCCCGCGCGCCGGCCCCCACGCCGGCCGCCGAACGGACGCCGGTGGCCGGCGTGGTCGCCGAGCTGCGGGACGTCTCGCACGGCTACCGCCAGGTGCGCGGCGAGCGGTCGACGGTGCTCGACGGCGTGAGCGTGGCGCTGCGCGACGGCGAGCGGATCGCGCTGGTCGGCGGCAACGGCGCGGGCAAGTCCACGCTGCTGCGGCTGCTGACCGGGATCCGGGTGCCGCGCTCCGGCACCGTGCTGGTCGGCGGCGTCGACACCAGGGACACCGGCCCGGCCCAACTCGCCGACCGGGTCTGCTACCTCTACCAGCGCCCCGAGCAGATGTTCCTCAAGGACAGCGTGCGCGAGGACGTGGCGATGTTCCCCACCGGGCGGAAGGTGCCGGACGCCGCCGAGCTGGTGGAGACGGTGCTGCGCCGCACCCGGCTCGACGGCCTCGCCGAGCGGGACGGCCGGATGCTCTCCGGCGGCCAGCAGCGCCGGGCCACCCTGGCCATCGGCCTGGCGACCAGGCCGGCCCTGCTGCTGCTCGACGAGCCCACCTCCAGCCTGGACGTGGGCAGCAGGGACGCGGTGATCGGCATGCTGGACGAGCTGTCCGACAGCGTGCGGTGCGCGGTGGTGGCCACCCACGACATGCACCTGGTCGCCGAGTGGGCGGACCGGGTGCTGGTGCTGGACGGCGGCCGGCTGGTCGCCGACACCGGGCCGGCCGCGCTCTTCGCCGACGCGCCGCTGCTGGCCAGGGTCGGCCTGGTGCCGCCGCAGATCACCCAACTCGGCGCCGAACTCGGCCTGGTGCCGCCGCCGCTGTCCGTGCCCGAGCTGCTGGCCCGGCTCGTCACCACCCAGGAGGGAGCGCTCGATGGCGCGTAAGGAACGCGACCGGCTGTCCGTGGAGTGGGTGAAGCTGGAGCTGGTGCGCACCGCCTACGCCACCCGGGGCGGTCTGCTGGCCCGGATGGATCCGCGGTGCGTGATCGGCTGGTACCTGATCTTCGCGGTGGTGCCGTGGTTCACCCACAACCTGACGGTGCTCGGCGGGCTCTTCCTGATCACCGCGGTCTCGGTGGTGCTCAGCCGGGTCGGGCCGCTGGTGCTCGGCCTGTTCGTGTTCGGCTTCGTGCTGGAGAGCGGCCACGTGCTGCTGGCGTCGTGGATGTTCGGCGGCGGGACGTCCACGGCGCTGGCGCTGGCCGAACTCACCCTGAAGCTGGGCACCATCAGCCTGGCGAGCATGGCGGCGTTCGTCTCGCTCGATCCGGAGAAGCTGTCGGACGCGCTGCTGAGCCTGCACGCGCCGGCGATGGTCAGCTTCGGGGTGAGCTACGGCTACCGGATGCTGCCGATCCTGATGGAGGAGTTCCACACCATCGTCGACGGGCACCGGCTGCGCTCGGCGCCGCTCACCGCCAAGGGCTTCCTCGGCTGGCGGCTGGTGGCGCGCACGGCATCCACGGTGGTCGCGGCGTTCTACCCGATGATGCTGAACACGGCCAAGCGCACCAGGACCACCGTGGAGGCGCTGGAGACCCGGGGCTTCACCTACGCGATGGAGCACCCCGACGGCCGGCGCATCCGGCTGGCGCACCTGCGCGTCGGGGGGCGGGACGTGGCGTTGCTCGTGGTGACGGTGGCGCTGATCGCGGCGGCCTTCACGGCCGGCGCTGCCTGGCCGCTGTACGGGGGCGGCCAGCGGTAGCGTCAGCGGTTCTCGCCCGGCACCCAGAGGACGTCGCCGGTCGCCTTGTTGGCCGTCCTGGCGAGGATGAACAGCAGGTCGGAGAGCCGGTTGAGGTAGGTGGCGGTCAGCGGGTTCATGGTGTCGCCGTGCAGTTCGAGCGCCGCCCAGGTGCTGCGCTCGGCGCGACGGACCACCGTGCACGCCTGGTGCAGCAGCGCGGCGCCCGCGGTGCCGCCGGGGAGGATGAAGCTGCGCAGCTTCTCGAGGTCGGCGAGGAAGAGGTCGCAGTCGGCCTCAAGACGGTCGATGTAGCTCTGCTCGACGCGCAGCGGCGGGTGCTCGGGATCGGCGACGACGGGAGTGCACAGGTCGGCGCCGACGTCGAAGAGGTCGTTCTGCACCCGCGTCAGCACGGCGCGCACCTCGGCCGGTAGTTTGCCGAGGGCCAACGCCGTCCCGATGACGGCGTTGGCCTCGTTGGCGTCGGCGTAGGCGGCGATGCGGGCGTCCGTCTTGGGCACCCGGCTGTTGTCGCCGAGCGCGGTGGTGCCGTCGTCCCCGGTGCGGGTGTAGATCCGCGTGAGATTCACCATGGCCCCGAGCGTAGGCGCTCCGCTGGAAGAGCCGCGGCGGGCCGTCCTTCGGGTGCGGCGCCGTCGTGGCTGGTCGCGCAGTTCCCCGCGCCCCTTCGGGGCGCTACGCGCCGGCCTTGGCGAAGATGCGGGTGCCGAGGGTGAGGGAGACGGCGGCCAGGGCGATCGTGGCCAGGGCGCCGACGGCGACGTCGCTTCCGTAGTCGCCGACGAAGGCGGCCCGCACCGCGTCCACCACGTAGCGGAAGGGCACGAAGTGCGAGACGGTGTCCAGCCACACCGGCGCCAGGGCCATCGGCAGCAGGATCCCGGAGAGCAGCATCGCGGGCAGGTTGATGGAGTTGATGACCGGGGCGAACTCCTGGATGGTGTTGACGCGCATCGCGAAGGCGTACGACAGCGAGGCCAGCGAGATGCCGAGCAGGCTGACGAACGCGAAGCCGATCAGCACCCCGAGGACGGGGGCGCGCAGCCCGAAGGCGGTGCCGGCCAGCACCAGCACCAGGGACTGGACGAGGAGCTGGGCGGCGTCCCGCAGTACCCGGCCGAGCAGCAGGGCGAGCCGGCTGACCGGCGTCACCCGCATCCGCTCCACGATGCCGAGCTGCTTCTCCATGATGATGCCGAAGCCGGCGAACGCGGCGGAGAACAGGCCGAGTTGGACGAGCAGGCCGGGGACGAGGGTCTGCCAGGAGTCGCCGCTGCCGCCCAGCGGGACGTCGTCGAGCAGCGGTCCGAAGAAGGCGAGGAAGAGCATGGGCTGGAGCAGCCCGAAGACCAGGCTGATCCGGGAGCGCAGCGTCTGCCGGACGTAGCGGCCGAAGACCACGCGGGTGTCGGCGAGCAGGTGGGACATGGAGGGCGTCGATTCCTTCTCTGGGTGGTCGTCGGGCTGTCAGAGGGCGACCGGGGCGAGGTCGTCCTTCCGCGGGCCGCGCCCGGTGATGGCGATGAACGTGTCCTGGAGGGTGGCGTCCTCGGCGCCGCCGTACCGGGTCTTCAGCTCGCGCTGGGTGCCCTCGGCGGCGATCCGGCCGCCGTCGACGATGACCAGCCGGTCGGAGAGCTCGTCGGCCTCGTCGAGGTAGTGCGTGGTGAGGAAGACGGTGGTGCCCTGCTGGCCGCGGATCCGGCGGATCAGTTCCCACAGGTCGGCGCGGCTGCCGGGGTCGAGCCCGGTGGTGGGCTCGTCGAGGAAGAGCACCTCGGGGCGGTGGATGAGCGCCAGCGCGATGTCGAGGCGGCGCTTCTGGCCGCCGGAGAGCTCGGAGCACTTGCGGTCGAGTAGGTCGGTCAGGTCGAGCTCGGCGGCCAGCTCGCCGGCCCTGGCCTCGGCCTCGGCGCGCGGCAGCCGGTAGAGGCGGCCCTGGAAGACCAGCTCGTGGCGGACGAGCTCGTCCGGGGCGACGCCGCTGGACTGGGCGACGTAGCCGATGACCCGCCGGACGGCCTCGGGCTCCCTGGCCAGGTCGTGGCCGGCGATGGTGGCGCTGCCCCTGGTGGGCGCGAGGAGGGTGGTGAGCATGCGCAGCGTGGTGCTCTTGCCGGCGCCGTTGGGGCCGAGGAAGCCGAGGATCTCGCCGGGTTCGACGGACATGTCGATGCCGCGCACGGCCTCCACCGTGCCGCGCTTGGTCTCGAAGGTTCGGGCGAGGCCATGGGTCGTGAGGATCGGAGCCATGGCCCCCAGAAAAGCAGGGGCGCTGAAAGATTGCAATGCCTCCAAGTTTTAACTTGGTCAAGGATGGCTACGATGTGAGCATGACGGGCCTCAGGGAGCGCAAGAAGCGACAGACTCGGCAGCACATCTCCGATGTCGCCACCGGGCTCTTCATCGAGCGGGGCTTCGACGCGGTCACCGTGGCGGAGATCGCCGAGGTCGCCGAGGTCTCCGTCAACACGGTGTACAACTACTTCCCGGCCAAGGAGGACCTGTTCTTCGACCGGGCCACCGCCACCATCGACCGCCCCGCCCGGCGGGTGCTGGAGCGTGCTCCCGGTCAGTCGGCGGCCGAGGCGGTCCTGGGAGGGCTGCGCAGGGACATCGAGGAGCGGAACCCCTGGGCCGGCCTCAACGAGGGCTACGCGCGCTTCATGCGCACCGCCTTCGCCTCCCCCGCGCTGCTGCACCGGATGCGCGAGATGCAGCTCCAGACGGGGCAGCGGCTCGCCCAGGTGCTGCGCGAGGAGGCCGGCGCCGCCCCCGACGACCGGATCCCGGAGCTCATCGCGGACCACCTGATCATGCTCCAGGCCAGCCTGATGCGTGCCGGTGGCGCCTGCCTGCTGAACGACGAGCCGCCGGCCGAGGCCGCCAAGCGGATGCTGGAGATGCTGGACGACGCCGAGTGGCTGCTGAGCGACCGCGTCCTCGACTACGCCCGGCGGCCGGCCGACTCCTGAGCCCGGTCGCCCCGGGTGAGGAAGGCGTGCCGCGCGTCCCGCAGCGCCGCCGTCTCCGCGGCCGCGCCCGGGTGGTCGAAGTGGCCCGCGGTCAGCACCACCAACTCCCGTGGCCCGGCGAGCGCGTTGTACACCGCGAACTGCCCGGGCGGCGGCACCGCGGGGTCGAAGAGCGCGGCCGCCACCTGCACCGGGATCCGGATCCGGCCGGCCGCCACGGCCGCGTCGAAGTAGCCGAGCACCCGGGCGACCTCCGGGGCGCGGGCGTGCAGCCGGCGCACCGCCTCGCCGCTGCCGACGCAGGGCAGCGTGAGGCGCAGCGGATGGTGGCCGAAGCTCGGCACGGTCAGCGCGGCCGCCGCGAACCGGTCGTCCCAGGGCAGCGCCAGGGCGCCGATGCCGCCGCCGAAGCTGTCGCCCAGGTAGTCGAGGTGGCCGGCCGCCGCCGGCACCAGTTCGAGCAGCGCGCTGGCCGCGCACCACACGTCGGCCGCGCACTCGCCGTGCAGATAGCTCTCCCGCGACCCGATCCCGTGCAGCACGTGCGCGTCGCTGCCTGACGGCAGGTCGGGGAACCGACCGCGGCCCCCGAGGCCGCGCAGGCAGGGCCAGATGGTCGCCGCGCCCGGCGGCGGCAGCTCGGGGTTCGGGCGTTCGCGACCGCCATAGCCGTGGGTGGCGACGCAGCCCCTGGTGACCACGCCGTCCGCCGGCAGCGTCAGCCAGCCGCCGATCCGCCGCCCGCCCACCGAGAGGTAGCTGACGTCGTGCACCAGCACGTCGCCGACCCGCTCGGCGGGCGGCCCCCACCGCGGCCTGACCTCGACGGATCGTGCCGCCGCGTACCGGGCGCGCCAGAACGCGACGAAGTCGGCCGGGGCCGGCGGCGGTTCCACCGCGAGCAGCGCCGCGAGGTCCCGGCCGTACCGGGGATCGAACGGGAAGTCGTGCCGGAGCGCGGCGGTCGGGGCGCCGCTCCTGGGGTTCGCGTTCGCCAAGACGATGGGCGGCATCCGTGCTCCAAACGACGGTCGTGGGCGGCCGGTTCACCCTGGACGGCCAGGCAGTGTAGCCACGGCCCCCGGTGGTTCCGCCAGGGTGCGGACGCGGTCCGCCCGTGCCACCGACGACCTTTTTTCGTACCACTCCCTTGACCAGTGCACCGGCCGTCTCTACGGTCGCTGCAACGAATCAGCAGTCAACACATCAGTGCTGCTTATGAGTTGCTGATACGAAACAGCTAGGGGATTCTTGGTGCCAGTCAAACGCCACCGGCAAGCGCCGACGCAGGCCGATGTCGCGCGCCGGGCAGGGGTGTCGCAGGCCACGGTCTCGGCCGTGGTCAACGGTCGCGCCGCCGCCAACCGGATACCGGCCGAAACCGAGCGCCTGGTGAAGGACGCCGTCCGGGACCTCGGCTACGCGGCCAACCCGGCCGCGCGCAGCCTCAGGGGCAAGGGCAACCGCCTGCTCGGGGTGCACACCTTCGAGGCGGTCTTCCCGATCAGCAGCCGCGACTTCTACCACGAGTTTCTCATCGGGGTCGAGGAGCAGGCGGTGGCCGAGGGCTACGACCTGGTGCTCTTCACCTCGACCGAGGGGCCCAACGGGCAGCGCCGCCTCTACCAGACGGACGGCTCCAACCGGCTCAAGGTCGCCGACGGCAGCGTGCTGCTCGGCGTCGCGCACGACCACTCGGACCTCGCCCGACTCGCCCGCGACGGCTACCCGTTCGTCCACATCGGCCGCCGGGAGGTGCCGGGCGCGGAGATCCCGTACGTCGGCGCGGACTACGCGGCCGGCACCAGGGACGCGGTCGCCGGGCTCGTCGCCCTCGGCCACCGCCGGGTCGGCTACCTCGGCATCCCGCACCGGGTCGAGTCGCTGGTGGACCGCGAGGCCGGCTACCGCGCCGCCTGCGCCGACGCCGGGATCCCGGCGCTGCCCGTGCTGATGGACGCCGCCGAGCTGACGCCCGAGTGGTTCGACCTCGCCGTCGGCACCGGCATCACCGCGTTCGTCACCGAGGACGAGGGACTGGCCGGCCGGCTCGTCGAGTTCGCGGCCGGGCGGGCGATGGGCATCCCCGACGACCTGTCGGTCGTCACCCTCCGCGACACCGCGAACGGCCCCTACCCGGGGACGCCGTGGAGCTGCCTCGGCATCCCGCGCAACGACATCGGCCGCGGTGCCGTCCGCCTGCTCATCAGCATGCTCCAGCCTCCGCCGGAGCCCCGGCAGGGCCAGACCACGGCCCGCGCCGACGCCCCCGCCGGCGAGGCGGCCTCGGCGCCGCAGGCCGCCGCCGGCGGCTCGGGCGGCGACATCGTCCGCCAAGTCCTACTGCCCTGCACCCCGCCAGGCGCCGGCACGATCGCGGCGCCGCCGAGGGGGAACGGGTGAACGAGATCAGGGCCGACGTGGCCGTCGTCGGCGGCGGACTCGGCGGGGTGGCCGCCGCGCTCGCGGCGGCCCGCAGCGGGCTGCGGGTGGTGCTCACCGAGGAGTACGACTGGCTCGGCGGCCAACTCACCGTGCAGGCCACCCCGCCGGACGAGCACCCGTGGATCGAGCGGTTCGGCTGCACCGCCTCCTATCGGGAGCTCAGGGACGGCATCCGGGACTACTACCGGCGCTGGTACCCGCTCACCGCGGCCGCTCGCGCCGACCGGGCGCTCAACCCGGGCCAGGGCCGGGTGAGCGCGCTCTGCGCCGAGCCGCGCGTCGCGCAGGACGTGCTCCAGGCGATGCTCGCCCCCTACCGGGCCGCCGGACTGCTCGACCTTCGCACCGGGCACCGCCCCGTCGCGGCCACCGCCGACGGCGACGCCGTCACCTCCGTCACCCTCCTCGACCTGGCCGGGGGCGGCGAACTCACCGTCACCGCCCCCTACTTCCTCGACGCGACCGAGACCGGCGAGCTGCTGCCGCTCACCGGCACCGAGTTCGTCACCGGCTTCGAGTCCCGCGACGTGACCGGCGAGCCGAGCGCCCCCGCGACCGCCGCGCCGCTCAACATGCAGGCCGTCTCCTGGTGCTTCGCCGTCGAGCACCGGGCCGGCGAGGACCACACCATCGACAAGCCGGACGACTACGCCCAGTGGCGCGACTACCGGCCGCCGTACTGGCCCGACCGGATGTTCAGCATGCTGGCCCCCAAGCCGCAGACCCTCGAAGCGACCTGGCGCCGCTTCGAGCCCAACCCGGAGCCGAACGACCCCGGCTCGGCCGGCCTGGCCGGCGACCTCGACCTGTGGACGTTCCGCCGGCTGCTGGCCCGCGCCACCTTCACGCCGGGCACCCTGGACAGTGACGTCACCCTCGTCAACTGGCCGATGATCGACTACCTGGAAGGCCCGGTCTTCGGCGGCGACCCCGAGACGGACGCGCTGCACCTGGCCGGCGCCCGGCGAATGAGCCGCAGCTTCCTCTACTGGCTACAGACCGAACTCCCGCGCCCCGACGGCGGCTCTGGGCTACCGGGGCTGCGCACCAGGCCCGACGTGCTGGGTACCGCCGACGGCTTCGCCATGGGCCCCTACCTGCGCGAGTCCCGCCGGATCAGGGCCCGTTACACCGTCACCGAGCAGGACGTGTCGCTCGCGGTGCGCGGCGAACACGGCGCCGTGCGCTACCCCGACTCGGTCGGCATCGGCTCCTACCGGATCGACCTGCACCCCTCGACCGGCGGCGACAACTACCTCGACATCGGCTCCTGCCCGTTCCGCATCCCGCTCGGCGCGCTGCTGCCCGAGCGCGTCACCAACCTGCTGCCGGCCGCCAAGAACATCGGCACCACCCACATCACCAACGGCTGCTACCGGCTGCACCCGGTCGAGTGGAACGTCGGCGAGGCCGCAGGGCTGCTCGCCGCCCACTGCCTGCGCCGGGACGCCACCCCGCACCAGGTCCTGGAGGACGAGCGCCGGCTCGCCGACTACCAGGCCGAACTGACCGACCACGGGGTCGAACTCTCCTGGCCGGAGGTCAGGGGCTACTGACCACCCGAGAGGAGGTGGGCCACCCGACCGACCCCCGAACCCACCCATCCCCCAGGCACCACCGACGCACCACCGAACCACCCGCACGCAGCGCCACCCCCACGGAACCGAAACCAGGGAGAGCCGCATGCTCACCGTACGGAGAAAACCACCCCGCATCTCACCGACCCGACCCCTGCTCGCGCTCCTCGCCCTCGTCCTCGCCATGTTCACCCTCCCCGCCCTGCCCGCCGCGGCCGAGCCGGCACCGGCCGCCGCCGTCGACTGGCTCAGCGTCGACGGCAACCAGATCCGCGACGCCGCTGGCCGGCCCGTCACGCTGCGCGGCGTGTCCCTCAGCGGCCCCCGGCACCGCGCCGAATGCACCGACTGCACCCCCAGGAGCACCGCGGAGCTCATCGACCAGGCGGTGGACGAGACCGCCGGCTGGAACTCCCGGGTGCTGCGCCTCCCGGTCACTGAATGGGCCCCCAACGACTCACTGACCCTGGCCGAGAACATCGAGCGGCACGTCGACCCCTATGTCCAGCAGGCCGTCGACCTCGGCGTCTACATCATCGTCGACTTCCACCGGGTGCAGAACTTCGGCACCGAGAACGGGGGAGTGCCCGGCGAGATCGTCCAGGAGTTCTGGGAGTACGTCGCGCCCCGCTACGCCGACATACCCAACGTGATCTACGAGGTCTACAACGAGCCCATCAACCCGGCCTCCTGGCCCCAGTGGAAGAGCTACATCCAGCCCGTCGTGGACGGTATCCGCGCCGTGGCCCCGAACAACCTGCTCCTGATGGGCGGCCCCAACTGGTCCACGATGGTCAACCAGGCCGCCGCCGACCCCATCGACGACGCCAACACCGCCTACGTCTACCACCTCTACCCCAACCAGGGCGCGGCCACCGCCGCCAACCTCGACCAGCGCTTCGGTAACGCGGCGCAGCAGATCCCCGTCATCCTCACCGAGTTCGGTTGGAACCCGGCCGGCCCGTACTCCGACCCCACCGTCACCCAGGGCACCACCGGCTGCTGGGGCAGCCCGCTGCGCGACTACCTGGACGCCCGCCCGCACATCAGCTGGACCGCCTGGACCTTCGACAACTACTGGAAGCCCCAGATGTTCGACGAGGACTGGAACCTGCTCGGCGGCGAGCACCAGGGCCAGTTCGTCCAGGACTGGCTGGCCGACCTCGCCGACCACAACCAGGCCGGCCGCGACAACGCGCCCGGCGCGGACGACGCGCTCGGCTCCGACCCCGGTCCTGAGGGCGTCATCGTGGACAACGGCGGCGCCGGCTACACCGACACCGGTGACTGGCCGAGGTCGACCTCGACCGCCGGCTTCTACGGCACCGACTACGCGCACAGCGGCAGCGCCAACGCCTCACCGGCCAAGACCGCCGTCTTCCAGCCCACCCTCCCCGCCACCGGCACCTACAACGTCTACCTGCGGTGGACGCCCAACGCCAACCGCGCCACCGCCGCGCCGGTGACCATCCACGACGGTAGCGGCGGCAGCGCCGGCGTGACCGTCGACCAGCGCACCAACGGCTGCCAGTGGAACCTGCTCGGCACCTACGAGCTGACGGCCGGGTCCAACGCCAGGCTCGAACTCTCGGCCGCCTCGGCCGGGTACACCATCGCCGACGCCGCGCTCTTCGAGCCCGTCGGCTGATCCCGCTCCCGACCGCACTCACGCGCCGGCGCCCGCACCTGGGCGCCGGCGCGTGACGCGTGTCTCTTCCGGGCCGTTCGCCGTGCCGATCGGCTACCGGTGGGTAGTAGGGTCGTTGACCCCGCGGCTCGCGGTGGCCGAAGCCGCGACACGCACCGGATCGAGGGAGATCACGTGGCCAGGGAGCTCGCCGTCATCGGCGCAGGACTGATGGGTGCCGGCATCGCGCAGGTCGCCGCGCAGGCGGGCTGGCAGGTCACCGTGGTCGACACCACCGAGGACGCGCTGAAGAAGGGCATCGAGGGCGTCCAGGCGTCCTGGGCCAAGTTCGTCGAGAAGGGCAGGCTCACCGGCGAGGAGGCCACCGCCGCGCTGGGCCGGATCACCACCAGCACCGACCTCGGCGCCGCCGCCGACGCCGACCTCGTCGTGGAGGCCGTCTTCGAGCGGGTGGACGTCAAGCGGGAGCTGTTCCGCACCCTGGACGGCCTGGTCAGGGACACCACCGTGCTCGCCTCCAACACCTCCGCCATCCCGATCACCAAGCTCGCCGCCGCCACCCGCCACCCAGAGCGCGTCGTCGGCACCCACTTCTTCTCGCCGGTGCCGCTGATGGCCCTCTGCGAGCTGGTCCGCGGCCTGCGGACCAGCGACGAGACGCTGGCCACCGCCCGGGAGTTCGCCGAGTCCGTCGGCAAGACCTGCGTCGTCGTCGAGCGGGACGTGGCCGGCTTCGTCACCACCCGGCTGATCTCGGCGCTGGTGGTGGAGGCCGTGAAGCTCTACGAGGCGGGCGTCGCCTCCGCCGAGGACATCGACCTCGCCTGCAAGCTGGGCTTCGGCCACGCCATGGGGCCGCTGGCCACCGCCGACCTCACCGGCGTCGAGATCCTCCAGCACGCCACCGAGAACATCTACGCCGAGACCAGGGACGAGAAGTTCGCGCCCCCCGAGCTGATGCGCCGCATGGTCGACGCCGGCGACTTCGGCCGCAAGGCCGGCCGCGGCTTCTACCAGTACTGACGGCGCCAGCGTTCACTGGCGCGCTCACTCGGCCGGGTGATTCGGATCCCCGATTCGGTATCGGTTTGAGCACGGCTAGGAACCCCGCCGCCCGCGGCGCTGTCTGCTGTATAAGTCTGATCCCTTGAACTCTGAATCACCGTCAGCACCGCGCGAACCGGCCGCACCGTCGGCATCCGCGGACACCCCAGCACCCTCAGCATCCCCAGCACCCTCAGCACCTTCTCGAACCTCAGCACCTTCAGCCCGCCGCCATCACACGGAACCGGGGGAGTCATCCATGCACATCAGGGGCGACCACGCGAGGCTGGTCGTCGCCGGGCGCCTCGACGTGCGCAGCGCGGCCGACGCCAGATCGGCCCTGCACCGCGCGGTGGACACCGGCGACGGCGACCTGGTGCTCGACCTGGCACAGCTCGACTCGTGGGACGCCACCGGGCTCGGCGTCATCATGGGCACCCACCGGCGGGCCGGCCGCTGCGGCCGGCGCCTGGTCCTGCACGACGTCCCGCCCCGGATGCGGCGGGTGTTGGTGGCCACCCGGCTGCACCGGGTCCTCACCATCGCGCCGTGAGCCGACGGTGACCGCGCCGGTGTCCAGGCGCGGTTGCCGGATGCCGCCGGTCGTCTCCACGGCCGGCGGCGGTAGCGTGGGGACCACAAAACCCCCAGGGCAGCGTCTGAGAGACACTGACCGTGACTCCGCTCCCCCGCCTGTAGGTGGGGGGCTTCCAACCCGAAGGTTGCGGTCCAGCCCGAACCGACCCCTTTCGGGGCGTAAGGAAAATATCACGAGCCAGGGAAGCGATTCCCGCACCGGCTGAAGCCGGTGGTTCCCTCGCTAGGAGACTGATGGACCTCAACCTGCCCGTACCCTACGGTGAGCCGCGCCGGGATCCGGACGGAACGGACGAAGGTCCCCGCGCGATGGTCGAGCTGGTCGCGGGGGACTTCCTTCTCACGGTCAACCCGGTCGACGGCAGCGAGATCGTCTCCTGCCCGCCGGGCCGCCGCCCGCTGGCCCCGCGCCGGGCCCCCGGCGGCGCCGACCCGGCACCCGCGCAGGAGGGGCCGCTCCTGGAGCGCGAGGAGGAGCGGCACCGCCTCTACCGGCTGCTCGCCCGCGGCCGTTCCGTCCGCCTCGTCGGCCCCGCGGGCAGCGGCCGTTCGGCGCTGCTGGCCGCCGTCGCCCGCGACTGCGCCGACCTCGCCCCCTACGGCGTCATCCGGCTCAGCGGCTACCGCCGCGGCCCCAAGGACCTGCTCCACGAGCTCTACTCCGCCGTCCACCACACGCCCGGCTACCGCCCCGGGCCCACCGAGCTGGTGGCCCAGCTGCGCGGGGTCGGCGCCGTGGTGGTGATCGACGACATCGAGTTCGGCGGCACGGCGCTCGACGAGATCCTGGAGGCCACCCCGGAGTGCGCCTTCCTGATATCCGCGCGCCCCGGTGTGCCGGCGCCCGCCGAGCGCTCCGAGGTGCGCGAGGTCACCATCGGCGGGCTCAGCCGCACTGCCTCCCTGGAACTGCTCGAACTGGGCGTCGCCCGCCCGCTGACCGAGGCCGAGGCGAGCTGGGCCGGCGACCTCTGGCACCAGGTCGAGGGCCTGCCCCAGCGCTTCGTCCAGGCCGCCGCCCTGTTGCGGCGGCGGGCCGGCGCCGACCCGGACACCGAACTGCCGGACCCCACGGGTCTGGTGCTGGCACTCGCCGAGTCCCTGCGGGAGGGCGCGCGGGAGATCCTGCGGCTGGCGGTCGCCCTCGGCGACGTCGTGCCGGGTCCCGACCGGCTGATCGGGCTCGTGGCCGATCCGGTGATGGCCGAGCACCACGCCGACCTGGTGGCCAGCGGCCTGCTCAGCCCGGTCGGCGACCGGCACCGGCTGACCTCGGCGGCCCTCGCCGACCTGCTGGGGGCCGGCTACGCGGACGGCGCGGAGGCCAGGTCGCTGGCCGCCGCCCAGCACTACGCCGCCTGGTACGGGCGGCGCGGCGTCGACGCCGTCGAGGTGGCCGCCGAGGCCGAGGTGCTGCCGAGCGTCATCCAGGCCGCGCAGCGCGCCGGCCACGCGGCGGCCGTCGCCGACCTCGCCCGCGTCGCCGCCCCGGAGCTCGCCGCCTCGCTGCGGTGGAACGTCTGGGAGCGGGTGCTGCGCAGCGGCGCCGAGTCGGCGCGCGGCGCCGGGGCGGTGGCGCAACAGGCGTACTTCCACCACGAGTTGGGCGTGCTGGCCATCTGCCAGGGCCGCCTCGACCGGGCCAGGGCCGAGTTGGAGGCCGCGACCGCGCTGCGCGGGGTGCTCTCCGACGCGGGCGGCGCGGTCGCCGGCCGGCGGGCGCTGGCCCTGGTCGAGGACCTGAGCCGGCCGTTGGCGCTGCCGCCTGGCAGCTTGGCGCTGCCGCCGGGCAGCCAGGACCTCACCCAGCCGCTTGCCCTGCCGCCGGCCGCCACCACGGCCCAGCTGCCGGCGGTCGCCGAGCCGGCGGCGCCGGCCGTCGACCGGGTGACCACCCCGCTGCACCGGATCGGCACCGAGCCGCCCGCCACGCCGCCCCGCCGCCGCCCGCGCGGCGCCCGCCGCAACGTCGTGGTGGCCGGCGCGACGGCCGCGCTGGCGGCCGTGCTCGGCACGGTGGTGGCCTTCGGCCTCGGCTCCGACGGCGACTCCCCTGACGGCGGCGGCCGCCCCGACCCGGCGCCCACCGACGACGACCTGCCGCTGACGACGGAGGCCGACCCCACGGAGCGGCCGACCGACGAGCCGTCGCCGACCGAGACGGAACCCCCCGCCGAACCCACCGTCGACCCGACGCCCCTCCCGACCGAGGACACGCCGACGTACGACCCGACGTACCAGCCGGACGACCCGACGACCACGAACGAGCCGACGACGGAGGAGCCCACCACCCCGGGCACCACCGGTGATCCGACCGATGGGGGCACCGGCGACTCGGGCGGCGACGCGAGCACGGGCGGGTCCACCGGATCCACCGGCGACCCCACCGGCGGTACCTCCGACGGCGGGGCGTCAGACGGCGGTGCGTCCGACGGTGGCACGTCCGACGGCGGTACGTCGGACGGCGGCGCCGACCCGGGAGGGGCGGACGGAGGCACGGACGACGGTGGAGCCGCCGAAGGCGGCACCGACACCGGCGGTGCCACCGACGGTGGCACCACGGCCGCCGGGACCATCAGTCCGACTCCGACGTCCACCGGGACGCCGACCGCGTAGCGACCGGCGGCGGGCGGTGCCCGCCCGTCAGGAGAAGTCGGTGATCACGACGCGTGCCGTGCTGCCGTCCTTGAGCGCCTCGTAGCCGGCGTCGATCTCGCCCAGGCCGATCTCCCGGGAGACGAGGTCGTCGAGGTTCATCCGCCCCTGGAGGTAGAGGGAGGCGTAGAAGGGGATGTCCCGCTTGAGGTTCGACGAGCCCATGTAGACGCCCTGGACCCGGTGCGAGCCGGTCAGCGTCGTGATCGCGTCGACCTCGACGCCGGCGTCGGTGCCGCCGACGCCGATCAGGTAGAGCCCGCCGCCCTTGGCCAGCATCCGCAGCGCCTGGGCGGTGACGGGGCGGGCGCCGACGAAGTCGAAGACGTGGTCGGCGCCGCCGCCGGTGATCTCCCGTACCGCCTCGACCGGGTCGGTGGCCCGGGAGTTGATCACGTGGGTGGCGCCGAACGCCTTGGCGCGCTCCAGTTTGGCGTCCTCGATGTCGACGACGACGATCTTCTCCGCGCCGGCGATCAGGGCGCCGCTGACGCCGTTCATGCCGACGCCGCCGGCGCCGATCACGACGACGCTCTCGCCGTGCCGGACCCGCGCGCTGTTGAGCACGGCGCCGGCGCCGGTCAGCACGCCGCAGCCGATGAGCGCGGCCGGCGCCCACGGCATGGCGTCGGGGACGACGGCGAGCTGGTTCTCGTGGATCAACGCCTCCTGGGCGAAGCCGCCGAGCCCCATGCCCTGGGCGACCGGGTCGCCGTGCCAGCTGATCCTCGGGGGCTGCCCCTCGGTCCGCAGGGTCAGCTCGGGAGCGAGGCATATGTGCGTGCGGCCGCCGAGGCAGTTCGCGCAGGCGCCGCAGAACTGGATCAGGCTGCCGACCACGTGGTCGCCGACGCTCGTCCGCGTGACCTCGGGGCCGACCGCGGTGACCACGCCGGCCACCTCGTGGCCGAGGACGACGGGGAACTCCCCGCCGATGAACGTCGCGACGCTCAGGTCCGAGTGGCAGAGACCGGAGGCTCTGACCTCGACGCGGACCTCGTGACCGATCGGGTCCGCGAGGTCGACGTCCTCGATGACGAAGCCCTGACCGAGCCCCTTGGTGACCGATGCCTTCATGGTGCTGTCTCTTTTCGTCGCTTTCTGTCCCTTTGGCGGTAAGGCCGAGTGTGGCACCGAGCACCCGGAAAGAAAAGAGACAGGTGTTGATTAATGCTGTTCCAGGGGTTGCGCCCCGGCCCGGCGCTACGATCTGGGCATGCCGGCACGCGAGGAACAGACCCCCACGGAACCCAGGGAGCTCGACGTCCGCGTGCTGCGCACCCGCGCGCGGCTGTTCGAGGCGGTGGTCCGCCTGGCGTCGGAACAGCGGGTGGAGGACATCTCGGTCGCCGACCTCGTCCGCGCCGCCCGGATCAACCGCACCACCTTCTACAAGCACGCCGCGAGTCCGGCCGAGGTCCTGGCGCAGGTGCTGTACGCGGAGCTCGACCAGGTGCGGGTCGGCTGGCTCGCCGACGTCACGGCCGGGGAACTGCCGGTCGACGTCGTCTGGGAGCGCGCGTCCCACGCGTTGCTCGACCATCTGGAGCGGTACGACCCCGTCTACACCACCGGCCTGGTGGGTCGGCGCAGCGCCATCCTGCACAACCTGCTCGTCGACCACTTCGCGGCCTCGGTCCGCACCCTCCTCGACCACCACCCCGGGCTGCTCCCGGCGGGCGAGGGCCCGGCGAGCTGGCGCGTGGCGGCCCACAGCGACTTCCTGGCGCACGGCGAGACCGGGCTCGTCGAGGCCTGGCTCTCCCTGCCGGCCCCCCGCGACCGCCGGCTCTTCGTCTCCGCCGCCTCGGCCGCCCTCCCGCCCTGGCTGGCCAGCGCGCCGCGACCGCGGTGAGGCCGGCGTGTACCGATCGGTACACTCGCGGGGTGGTGAACACGGACGACTCGACCCGCCAGGACGGGGACCGGCGCGCGCGGCTGGTGGCCGCGGCCGTCGACCACGTCGCGGCGCACGGCATCGCGGACCTGAGCCTGCGCCGCCTGGGCGCCGCGATCGGGGTCAGTCATCGCATGCTGATCCACTACTTCGGCACCAAGGAGCAACTGCTCGTCGAGATCGTCAGGGCGTCCGAGCGCCGCCAACGCGAGCTGCTGTCCCGGCTCCGCGCCGAGCCGGGACGCTCGCCCGCCGACGTCGCGCGGCTGCTCTGGCGGCAGTTGACGGACCCGGGGCTCGCCGGTCAGGGGCGGCTCTTCTTCGAGATCTGCGGGCAGGCGCTCCGGGGCCGCCCCGAGGCCGTCCCGATCCTGGACGGACTCGTGGCCGACTGGCTCGAGCCGCTGGCCGCCGCCGAGGTCGCGGCGGGCGCGGACCCCACCACGGCCGGGAACCGAGCCAGGCTCGCGCTCGCCACCGTCCGCGGCCTGCTGCTCGACCTGCTCGCCACCGACGACCGTGCCGGCGTCGACGCGGCGATGGAGGAGTTCCTACGGCTCTACTACCGCGCGGAGTGACGGAACCGGCGACCGCCTGCCCCTGCGCCTGGAGCCCGTCGAGCAGGTAGCGCAGGCCGGTGGTGAAGCTGCCGTCCCAGTCGTCGTCGTTAGAGGTAACCGTTGGCGGCGAGGGTCGGGTACCGCTCACCCTGGGCCAGCAACTGCTCCTGGCCGAGGCGGCGTTCCTCGTCCGTGATGCGCAGGGCCACCTCGCCGGACGCCGATCCCATGGCGTGGTTGTAGAGCGCCCAGGTGGCGCGGCGGCGGGCGGCTCGACGTGCCAGGCGCGCTGCTGAGCACCGCCGGCCTCGCCGCTGCGGAACTCCGCACGCCCGACCTGCTGTTGCCGATGCCTGTCCTCGCACACCGCCTGCGGGGCGGGGCGTTCCTCGCGATCGCCCCGCTGTTCGTGGCGTTGATGCGCATGCGCGTCACGGCCGCCTCGAAGCCGAGGTGGTGGACGGTGGCCACCGAGCAGACGAAGTCGAAGCTGCCGACCGGCAGCTCGGCGGTGCGGAAGTCCCCTTCGACGAAGGTGAGTTCCGGCCGTCGGCCCGCCTGCTCGCGGGCCAGCGCGACCATCTCGGGCGAGCTGTCGATCCCGGTCACCCGCTTCGCCCGCCCGGCCGGCTTCCGCGCCGACAGGCCGTCACCGCACCCGACGTCCAGCGCGTCCCCGCACCCCTCGGGGACCGCCCGGAGGAGGTCCGGGTGCCGGGCGACGTTGGTGTTCCGGTACGGGGCCGGGTCGGACCGTGGCATCGGCCGTCGGCCCTCAGAAGAGCCGCAGCTTGTCGTCCTCGATGCCGCGCAGCGCGTTGTAGTCCAGGGTGACGCAGCGGATGCCGCGGTCCGTGGCGAGGGTGCGGGCCTGCGGCTTGATCTCCTGCGCCGCGAACACGCCCTGCACCGGGGCCAGGTGCGGATCGCGGTTGAGCAACTCCAGGTAGCGGGTGAGCTGTTCGACGCCGTCGATCTCGCCGCGGCGCTTGATCTCGATCGCGATCGTCGCGCCGTCCGAGTCCCGGCCCAGGATGTCCACAGGACCGATCGCCGTCGGGTACTCGCGGCGGATCAACGACCAGCCGTCGCCGAGCGTCTCCATCCGGTCGGCCAGCAGCTCCTGGAGGTGCGCCTCCACGCCGTCCTTGATCAGGCCCGGGTCCACGCCGAGTTCGTGGGAGGAGTCGTGCAGGATCTCCTCCATCGTGATGATCAGCTTCTCGCCGCCCTTGTTCTCGACGGTCCACACCGCCTTGGCGTCCCCCTCGCCCTCGGCCTCCTTCAGGACGCACGGCGGGGACATCCAGTTGAGCGGCTTGTAGGCCCGGTCGTCCGCGTGGATCGAGACCGAGCCGTCGGCCTTGACGAGGATCAGCCGAGGCGCGGAGGGCAGGTGTGCGGTGAGGCGGCCGGCGTAGTCGACCGAGCAGCGGGCGATGACGAGACGCATGCCCTCAGCCTAAGGGCCGGGGGAGGGGGCCCGTGCCACGCGGGTTGGTCGCGGAGGTCAGCACCGCCCGGCGGGTGCCGATGGCGAGGACGCGGGAGTCGGCCTCCGTGAACCCGGCGACCGCCACCAGTTCGTCGGCCTCCCGCGCCGAGCGGGGCAACGGCAGGTCAGGGGCGAGGAGTTGGGAGAACCGACCCGACGGGCGGAAGTGCGTGGCCAGCGGCAGCGTGAACCCCACCCGGCCACCCGGGCGCAGCGCGCGCCGCCAGTCGGCCAGGGCCCGGCGCCCGAGGAAGTGCAGCGAGGAGGCGCAGAACACGGCGTCGAGCGACCGGTCCCCGACTGGCAGCGGCACGGCGTCCCCGACGCGCCACTCGATCGCCGCTTCGAGGGCGGCGGCCCGGGCCCGCCCCACGGCGATCATCCCGGGCGACAGGTCGACGGCCAGCACGGGCCGGGCCGTCATCGGGCGGCCGCGGGCGAGATACCGGGCGACGGCCCCCGCCCCGCATGCCACGTCCGCGACGGCCTCGCCCGCACCCGGCGCTCCCACCCAGGCCACCAGGGCCCGGGCGATCTCCTCGTGGTACGTGTGGTCGTAGCTCTCGGCCACCTCGTCGAAGCTCGCGGCCAGCGTGGCGCTCCTGCTCATCGCCCCAGCCTAGGCGTGGGGTCGCCAAGCCGATCACGCCTCGCCAGAGGCCAGGGCATGAGTGCGGCCGTGGCTTCTTGTGTCGGCGGATGCTCGCGGGCTGTGACGTTAGGCCCTCTTCCCTGGGCGTTTCATGGCCCTACCGTCGCCCGAAAGGCGCTGCCTGCGCGGGCGAGTTCGCCAGGGCGGCGTCGTGCCGCGCGCGCTGCCGGTAGACGGCGCTGACCGCAGGACCCTGGACAGGCTCAATCCAGGCTACGGAGGAAGGTCCGCCATGCGGTCCGCCCGAACCGGAGTATGTCGGCGTTCGGCCGCTTGCTGTCCCGGACGGGTATGAGGCCGGGCACGTTGTCGGCGATCTCGACGCACTCGTTGTTGCCACCGCTGTAGCTGCTGCTGCGCCATGCCGCGCCCATAAGTGGTGGCGTGTTGTGCGCAGGGCTCATGATCCGTGCTCCTTCGTCGCGCGAGCGATCAGCGAACGTGACTCCGTGGGCGAGAGTGCGGTCGTGCGGGCCGCGTCGAACAGCTCCTGGTAGCGGGCGACCTCCGCCTCGCGCTCCAACCACACGGAACCGGTCGGGTTGTCGGCGAGCACCACGTCGAGTGCCCCCTCCTCGGGAAAGCCGAGGAGTACGTACGGGCCGAACATACTCGCATGGGCGCCCTGGGCGAATGGCAGGACCTGCACGGTGACGTTCGGTCGCTCGGAGGCTGCCAGCAGGTGTTCGAGCTGTGCCTTCATGACCTCGGCTCCGCCGACCCGTTGGAGGAGCACCGCCTCGGAGAGCACAGCCCACAGCTGTAGTTGGTGAACTTCCGCGAGCCGCGCTTGACGCGTAACACGGACTTGGACGAACTGCTCCAGTTCGTCGGCGGTCTGCCACTGCCGTGAGGCGACGGTCACGGCCCGGATGTACTCAGGTGTCTGGAGCAGGCCGGGAATCAGCTGCGGTTGGAAGGTGCGGATCGTCTCAGCCATGGCCTCCAGGGAGATGTAGTCGCGGTACGTGTCGGCGAGAACCGTCGCGTACTGGTTCCACCATCCCTGTCTGCGACGCCGGTTGGCTTTGCGCGCCAGCGCGGTCAGCCGGTCACGCAGCTCGGAGTCCGCGACGCGGTAGGCGTGCAACATCGCGGTCAGATCGGGTAGCCGGACGGCGACGCGGCCGTTTTCGATCCGGCTGATCTTGCCCTTCGTGCAGTCGAGAGCGTCGGCTGCCTCGGCGGTGGTGAGGCCGGCATGGTCGCGCAAACGGCGGAGTTCGTCGCCGAGTTGTCGTCCCAGGACAGTCGACGGGGTGGGCGTCGTGCTTTTCGCGCTCATGGCAACACCTCTAGCAGAAACAGCTTCGGCAGGGCTGCGGGATTAACTCGTAAGAGCGAAGAATGGGTTGATGCCCGTCTGCAACGTTGCAGATTCGCGTGGCCCATGTCCATCCTGCTGGCATGGATCCGGCGCCCGAGGCGGCGGACGAAGCCCGACTCGCTGGGGGTTGCCATGGCTGGGTACTCCAACTCGTACGCCAACTCGTCCGAAGTCGCCGTCCGCCTCGCTCGCCGTCGCAGCGGCGTTCCCCGCGCTCGGGCCCTGTTGGACGCGGTGTTGCGGGACTGGGGTGTCGACCAGGACGTCCTGGAGAGTGCCGAGTTGGTGCTGTCGGAGCTCATGACCAACGCGCTGAAGGTGCCGGCGCCGCCGGATCGGCAGGTGGGGCTCCGGATCGTGCGGGCCGGCGCCGACGGGCTGTTGCGGCTGGAGGTCAGCGACGCGGGGAGCGGCGTTCCGGCGATGCGGATTCCGCGCGAGGACGAGACCGGCGGGCGGGGGCTCCTGCTGGTCGACGCGTTGGCCCACCGCTGGGGCTTCGAGGGGCCGGTGCTCCGGCTACGGGCCGACGAGCCGCTGACGGTTCGCGACGTCTGGTATCGGCGCCGCCTCATCCAGGCCGGAACGGACGACGGCGCGCCCTCCCCACCACGATGGTGGGGAGGGCGCGCCGTCGTGGCGGGGCGTCAGACGCCGGCCGGTTCCTTGGGCTTGGACAGGTCGGGGGCCGGTGGTGTCGCCGGGCCCGCGTGGACGTCGTCGACCATGGTCGCCTCGTCGAACGGGATGTCCCCCTTGAGGACCTGGGACATCCGCTCCTTGTCGATCTCCTTGGTCCAGGTGCCGATGATGACCGTGGCCACCGCGTTGCCCGCGTAGTTGGTGAGGGCGCGGGCCTCGCTCATGAAGCGGTCGATGCCGACGATCAGGCCGACGCCGTCCAGGAGTTCGGGGCGGTGCGACTGGAGGCCGCCGGCCAGGGTGGCCAGGCCGGCGCCGGTGACGCCCGCCGCGCCCTTGGAGGCGATGATCATGAAGCCGAGCAGCGAGAGCTGTTCGCCGATCGCCAGCGGCTCGCCCATCGCCTCGGCGATGAACAGCGAGGCCATGGTGAGGTAGATCGCCGTGCCGTCCAGGTTGAACGAGTAGCCGGTCGGCACGGTGATGCCGACGACCGGCTTGCTGACGCCCGCGTGCTCCATCTTCGCGATCAGGCGCGGCAGCGCCGACTCGGAGGAGGAGGTGGAGAGGATCAGCAGGAACTCACGTCCCAGGTAGCGCAGCAGCGAGAAGATGTTGACGCCGGCGACCACCCGCAGCAGCAGGCCGAGGATGCCGAAGACGAAGATCATGCAGGTCAGGTAGAAGCCGATCATGATGACGGCCAGCGAGCGCAGCGCGTCCACGCCGGTTTCGCCGACCACCGCCGCGATGGCGCCGAACGCGCCGACGGGGGCGGCCCACATGATCATGGCCAGCACGCGGAAGACCAGCCGCTGGATGTGCTCGATGCCGCGGAGCACCGGCTCGCCGGTCGAGCCCATGGCCTGGAGCGCGAAGCCGGCAAGCAGCGCGACCAGCAGCGTCTGCAGGACCTCGCCCTCGGTGAAGGCGGAGACCATGGTGGTCGGGATGATCCCGAGCAGGAAGTCCGTGGTCGACTCCGAGGCGCCCTCGGCCTGCGAGGCGCCGACGTCCGCGGTGGCCTCGGTGATGTGCAGGCCCGAGCCGGGCTCCAGGATGTTGCCGACGACCAGGCCGATGGCCAGCGCCAGCGTGGACATCGCCAGGAAGTAGCCGAGTGCCAGGCCGCCGACCGCGCCGACCTTGGCGGCCTTCCTGACCGAGCCGATGCCGAGCACGATCGTGCAGAAGATGACCGGGGAGATCATCATCTTGATCAGGTTGACGAACCCGGCGCCCAGGGGCTTGAGCTCGACGGCGAAGTCGGGGGCCGCCAGGCCCACCGCGATGCCGGCGACCACCGCCGCGATGACGGCGATGTAGAGGTAGTGGGTCCGGTCCCGTCTGGTCTTGCCGCCCTGGTCGGGCGCGGTGGGGGTCTGCGCAGCCACGGTTCTCGTCTCCTCGTCCTCGTGGAGTGTGCGGCTCTCGTGGTGGTCGCCGGCTGAGCTGGTGATGAAGGGGGTGGTTACAAGGGGAAGGCGTCGTCTTGACGCCTCCGTGAATATGCACCCCCCTGTGACCCCGGTCACGCTTACGTTCATTACGTTCACGGTCATGTTCATGAACAGCGGCGGAGCGGGTGTGACGGGCCGGTTTCGGCCATCGTCATCATCCGGGCACACTGGCGGCATGCGACTGCCCCGACCGCTCCGCCTGCCACGTCTGCCAAGGCCGCGCAGCCTGGCCGGCCAGCTCTTCGCCATGCAGGTGGTGCTGGTGGCCGCCGTGGTGGCCGGATGCGCGGTCTTCGCCTACGTCACCGACCGCTCCCAGGCCGAGGACGCGGCCATCGGCGAGGTGACCGCGGCGGCGGTGGCCGTCGCCGAGTCGCCCGCGGTCCTCGAGGCGGCGACCGGTCCCGATCCTTCGACGGTGCTCCAGCCCTACGCCGAGCGCGTCATGGACGAGAGCGGCATCGCCTTCGTCACGATCATGGCCCCGGACGGCGAGCGGTGGACGCACCGCGATCCGGCCCAGATCGGCGAGACCTTTCTTGGGCACACCGAGTCCGCGCTCCGCGGCCAGACCTTCACCGAGACCTACACCGGCACCCTGGGCCGCTCGGTCCGCGTGGTCACCCCCGTCCAGGACGCCGACGGGCAGGTGGTCGCGCTGGTCAGCGCCGGCATCACGGTGGACGAGATCAGCGAGCGGCTGGCCGGCCAGGTCGTCGCGCTGCTCGCGATGGCGGCCGGCGCGCTGCTGCTCGGCGGCGTCGGCACCTACGTGGTCAACGCCCGGCTCCGCCGCCACACGCACGGCATGAACGCGGCCGAGCTCAGCCGGCTGCACGACTACCACCAGGCCACCCTGCACGCCGTCCGCGAGGGCCTGCTGCTGCTCGACGCCGAGGGCCGGATCGCGCTGATCAACGACGCGGGCCGGGAGCTGCTCGGCCTCACCGGCGAGCAGCTCGGCCGGCCGGCCGACCGCCTCGGCCTGCCGCGCCCGCTCACCGAGGCGCTGCTGTCCGCCGAGCCCCGGGTGGACGAGGTGCACGTGACGGACGAGCGGATCGTGGTGCTCAACTCGTCGCCGGTCTCGGGCGGCGAACGGCACGGCACGGTGGTCACGCTGCGCGACCACACGGAGCTCCAGGCGCTGGCCGGCGAGCTGGACTCGGTGCGCGGCTTCGCCGAGGCGCTGCGCTCCCAGGCGCACGAGGCGGCCAACCGGCTGCACGCCGTCGTCTCGCTGATCGAACTGGGGCGGGCCGAGGAGGCCGTCGAGTTCGCCACCGCCGAGCTGGAGCTGGCCCAGGCCCTCACCGACCAGGTGGTGGGCGCGGTCGGCGAGCCGGTGCTGGCGGCGCTGCTGCTCGGCAAGGCCGCCGAGGCCAACGAGCGGGGCGTCGAGCTGGTGCTCACCCCCGAGAGCCGGATGGACGACGGGGTGCTGCCGCCCGACCTGGCGGCCCGCGATCTGGTGACCATCCTCGGCAACCTGATCGACAACGCGATCGACGCCTGCGGGGACGGCGCGGCCCCCGGCCGGATCGGCGTGACGGTGCGCGCCGAGGACGGCGAGCTGCTGCTGAGCGTCGCGGACACCGGCGCCGGGATCGCGCCCGAGGCCGTCGAGGACGCGTTCCGGCGCGGCTGGTCGACCAAGCCGGGGAACCAGGGCGTCGGCCGCGGGCTCGGCCTGGCGCTGGTGCGGCAGGCGGTGCGGCGGAACCGGGGGAGCGTCGAGATCTCCCGGGCCCCGGCGGGCGGGGCGCTGTGCGCCGTGCGGCTGCCGCTGCGGGCCGGCGTGGTGACGGCGTGAGCGGGGGCGGCGTGAACGAGATCGGGGTGCTGGTCGTCGAGGACGACCCGCTGGCCGCCGAGGCGCACGGCAGGTACGTGGACCGGGTGCCGGGCTTCGCGGTGCGCGGCACGGCCCACTCGGGCGCCGAGGCGCAGCGGCTGCTCGAACAGCGGCCGGTTGACCTGCTGCTGCTCGACCTCTACCTGCCGGACGGGCACGGGCTGCGGCTGGTCCGCTCGCTGCGGGCGGCCGGCCACGGCGCCGACGTGATCGCGGTGACCTCGGCGCGCGATCTGGCCGTGGTGCGGGAGGGTGTCTCGCTCGGCGTGGTGCAGTACGTGCTCAAGCCGTTCACGTTCGCGACGCTTCGCGACCGGCTGGTGCGGTACGCCGAGTTCCGGGCGGCGGTCGGCGAGGCCGGCGGTCAGGAGGAGGTGGACCGGGCCCTCGGCGCGCTGCGCGCGCCGCAGCCGGCGGCGCTGCCGAAGGGGATGAGCGGCCCGACGCTGTCGGCCGTGACCCGGGCCCTGCGGGACGCCGGCCCGGCCGGCGTCACCGCCGCGGCGGCCGCGGCGGCCGTCGGTATCTCGCGGATCACGGCGCGGCGCTACCTGGAGCACCTGGTCGAGACCGGGCGGGCCGAGCGCAGCCCGCAGTACGGGCACGTCGGGCGCCCGGAGCTCTGCTACCGCTGGCTGGCGGAACGGTAGCCTCCGCTCGGGCCGGCTCCGCCGTTCCACAGCGCGCGCCGGGCCCGTGAAGGTACGGGAACCGAGGGGACGCCGGTATGGAAGGGAATGGTGGGGTTCGGTGATGGCCAGTTATCTGCCCGTTCCCCTGACATGCGCGGGCCAGGACGCCTACCGTTGGCCACGGGGGCGTCGCCGCTCATTCACCGCCTGAGGGTTTGACGCGGTGGCGGGCGGCGCGGTTCCCGTGGCCCGTCCGTCAGATCCCCTCGCCAGGGGTCCGAGAGGAGAATCCGATGTCGCTCGACGTCTCACCGGTGCTGCTGGAGCAGGCCGAGCGAGGCGAGGTCGACGAGAAGGAGTTCGTCGACTGCGTCCGAACATCCCTACCCTTCGCCTGGGACATGATCAGTGATCTGGTCGCCAGGCTGAAGGTCGACGGCGGTGACTTCGCCGACAACACCACACCCCCGCCCAGCGAACAGGCCCGCGGCCAGCTGCTGCGCGCGCTCGCCAGCGACGCCATCCGGGGCGCGCTCGAGCGGCACTTCGGGGTGAAGCTGGCCTTCCAGAACTGCCACCGGGTGGCGGTGTTCCCCCTCGACGCCGCCTCCGAGGATGCCATGGCCAGGTTCACCTCCGTCCGGAGCCAGATACTCAACCAGTCCCCGGAGCTGCGGGACTGCTGACGGGCTGAGCCGGGCCGGCCGCCTCGGCCGCCAACCCGCCGAGTGCCGCCGCCCCCGCCGCCGGATGGGGCAGGAGCGGCAGCACCTCGTCCCCGAGCCGCCGGACGTTCAGTTCGGTGGTGACCGTCTCTCCCGAACCCTCGACCAGCAGCGCGAACCGGGTGATCCCGGTCCGCTCGGCCGTGGCGGCAAGCCGGTCGGCACACAGCTGTGGATCGCCGACCGGGTGGAGTTCGCACAGCAACTCGGTGTACTCGAGCGGGTCGCGCATCCGGCGCGGCCCGCCGTCCAGCGTCTGGTGCGCGGAAAGGCCCTTGCGCAGCCAGCCTGGCAGCGCCCGGCGCAGCGTCTCGACGGCCTCGGTGTGGCTGTCCGCCACCTGTGCCACGCCGGCCGACACGTGCCCGGCGCCGGCGACCTCCTCCGGCGGATGGCCGGCGGCCCGCGCCCAGGCGCGCCACATGCCGACCATCTCCGCCTTCTCCTCGTCCCCCACGTGCATGCCGAGCAGCATCGGCAGCCCGCGCTCCGCCGCCGTCCGCACGGTCCCCGGCGAGGTGCAGGCGACGACCACCTCGGGGGGCTCGGCCGGTCTCGGTACCACCGGCACCTCCCGGAACAGGTAGCGCTCGCCGCCGGCGGCGACCCGCGGCTCGCGCAGCCAGCGCAGCAGCAGATCGAGGGACTCGGGGAAGCCGCGCTCGAAGGCCGCCGCGCCGCCGCCGAAGACCTCCAGGTCGACCCAGGGGCCGCCGCGCCCGACGCCCAGCGAGAACCGGCCGCCCGAGGCGAGGTGCAGCAGCGCCGTCTGTTCGCCGAGCGCCACCGGGTGGGCGGTGCTCAGCACGGAGATCGCGGTGCCGACCCGGATCCGCCGGGTGCGGCCGAGCAGTAGTCCGGCGAGGGTGGTGGCGGACGGGCAGACGCCGTAGGGCACGAAGTGGTGCTCCGCCAGCCAGACGGAGTCGAGGCCGACCTCGTCGGCGACATCGGCCGAGCGGATCGCCCGGTGGAGTGCCTCCCGGTGGCTCTGGCCCGGGTACTGACCGGCCAGCACAAATGTCCCAATTCGCAGGGTGTCCATCACCCTCGCCCCTCTCGCCAAGCTGTGCGGTACGCCGTCGGGTGAACGGGTGCCCTCCCGGAACAACGGGTGACACGTGCCAAAGGCACGGTCCTGCGGCATTTTTTTCTGATGATCGGTTGGATGTCGGATTCGTGCGGTCCTGAGGGTCCTCGGGAGCGCTGCGTAAAATCGACCCACCGGCCTGTTCGCCGCCGAGCCCGCAGAGCCGGCAGAGTCCGCCGCCCCGACGAACCGAGGTGTCCCGTGTCCCCGCGTCGCAACCGGCCCGCCGCCCGCCCCCAGCCGAGCCAGCGCGTCTACGGCACGGACAGCACCGAGAGCTGGCAGGGCGAGGAATGGGTGGTTCGGCGGATCACCGGCGCCGCCGCCGCCAAGCACTACCGCTGCCCCGGCTGCGACCAGGAGATCCCGCCCGGCGTGCCGCACGTCGTCACCTGGCCCCAGCTCGGCGCCGTCGACGACCGCCGCCACTGGCACGCACCCTGCTGGACCGCGAGGGACCGGCGCACCGCCCGTCAGGCGTCCCGCCGCCGCAGCACCAGGTAGCCGCCGAGGAGCGCCGCCGCGACCCACAACACCATGATGCCAAGACCCGCCCACGGGCCGTAGGGTCGGTCGCCGGTGTTCACCACCGACATGATCCAGGAGCCGGCCTGGTCCGGCAGGTAGCGGCCCAGCTTCCTGGTGGCCGACACGTTCGCCAGGATGCTGGAGATCATGAAGAAGAACGGGATCAGCACCCCGAACGACAGCATCGGGCTCCGCAGCATCCACGCCACCCCCATCGCGAACAGCGCGATCAGGCCCATGTAGAGGCCGGCGCCGAACACCGCCCGCAGCACGTTCGGTTCGCCGAGGTTCGTGCGGTGGTCGCCGAGCAGCGCCTGGCCGAGCACGAACGCCAGGAAGCTGGTCACCATCCCCACCGCGAGCGCCAGCGCCGTCGCCACCGACACCTTCGCGAACATCAGCAGGCCACGCCGCGGCACCGCGGTGAGCGAGGACCTGATCATCCCCGTGCTGTACTCGCCCCCGACCACCAGGATGCCGAACGCGATCATCGCGAGCTGCCCGAGCATCGTGCCCGAGAAGCTGGTCAGCGTCGGATCGAACGTCATCCGCTCGTGCGACGACAGCTCGTTGAAGGTGTTCCTGACCAGCAGGCAGATCAGCATGCCGAACGCCACCGTCACCACGACCGCCGCCGCCAGCGTCCACACCGTGGACCGCACCGACCGGATCTTGGTCCACTCCGAGAGCAGCACCCGACGCGTCTCAGCCCGGTCACCGCGGTTCAACGTCGTCGCCCCCGTCGTGCGCCTGGTACTCGACGGTCCCGTGGGTCAGCCGCATGAACGCCTCCTCCAACGAGGCGCGCTCCACGCGCAACTCGTGCAACGTCACCCGGTGCTCGGCCGCCAGCTCGCCGACCCGGGCCGCGTCCCCGCCCTCCACCTCGAAGCCGCCGTCCGGCTGCCGCGCCGGCGCGAGCCCCGCGCCCTCCAGCGCCTCCCGCAGCCGCTCGGGCTCCGGGGAGCGCACCCGGACGGACGTCCGCGCGTTCTCCTCGATGAACCGCGCCATCGAGGTGTCGGCCAGCAGCCGGCCCCGCCCGATCACCACCAGGTGCTCGGCGGTCAGCGCCATCTCGCTCATCAGATGACTGGAGACGAACACCGTCCGCCCCTCGGCCGCCAGCCGCTTCATCAGGTTGCGGATCCAGTGGATGCCCTCCGGGTCGAGCCCGTTCACCGGCTCGTCGAACATCAGGATCCGCGGATCGCCCAGCATCGCGCTCGCGATGCCGAGCCGCTGCCCCATACCGAGCGAGAACCCCTTGGGCCGCTTCCTGGCCACCGCCGCGAGCCCCACCAGATCGAGCACCTCGTCGATCCGCCGCCGCGGGATCCCGTTGCTCTGCGCCAGGCACTGCAGATGGTGGTAGGCGGTGCGCCCCGGATGCACCGAGCGCGCCTCCAGCAGCGCCCCGATGAAGGTGAGCGGATCCCGCAGCTCCGCGTACCGCCGGCCGTCGATCCGCACCTCGCCGCCCGTGGGGTGGTCGAGCCCCAGCATCATCCGCATCGTCGTCGACTTGCCGGCGCCGTTCGGCCCGAGGAAGCCGGTGACCACGCCGGGACGCACCGAGAACGTCAGCCCCTCCACCGCCGTCTTGGCGCCGTACCGCTTGGTCAGGTCCGACAGCTCGATCACGCCTCGACGCTAAGACGGCGCAGGGACCGCCGCCCGGTGGGGCGGCGGTCCCTGCGCCGATCGAGTGAGACGTGAGGCGAGTGAGGCGAGCCGGGGCCCGCTGGCTCAGCGCGACTGCTGGGCCGGCACTCCCTTGGTCAGGCTGTCGCCCGCCTTGTCGTCGTCATCGTCGAAGGAGACGGCGGCGACCTGAGCGCCGGTCAGCGTGGCCAGCATCTCGCGGACGTTGGTCAGCTGGGCGTTGATGCTGTCGCGACGGTTCGTCAGCGCGGCGAGCTCACGCTCCGACTCGCTGCGGATCCGGTCGGCCTTGGCGTTGGCGTCGGCCACGATGTCCTCGGCCTGCCGCTGCGCGGTCTCCACCGTCTGGCGGGCCCGGCGCTCGGCGTCCGTGCGCATCTTCTCGGCCTCCAGGCGCAGCTGCTCCGCCCGGTGCTCGATCTCCGCGAGACGCTTCTCGGCCTTCGCCTGACGCGAGGCCAGGTCGCGCTCCGACTGCTCCCGCCGCTTGGCCAGGTTGGTCTCGAAGTCGGCGGCGGCCTGGGCGGCCTTGGCGCGGGTGTCCTCGAAGAGGGCGTCCGCCTCCTCGCGCTTGTTCTGCGCGTCCTTCTCGGCCTCGGCGCGGGTCGCCGCGGCGTCGCTCTGCGCCTTGTCGACGATCCGGGCGCCCTCGTCCTCGGCCTTGGCCTTGCGCTCGGCCGCGTACGCCTCGGCGTCGTTGCGCACCTGCTGCGCGGCGCCCTCGGCCAGCTCGCGGTGCTGCTCGGCGGCCCGACGGGCCTCCTCACGCAGGTCCTTGGCCTCTTCCTCGGCGAGGCGAAGGATCTTCTCGACGCGGGCGCCGAGACCGGCGTAGGACGGTTCGGCGTCCGTGATGGCCGCCTGCGCGTTCTGCGTCTCGAGGTGGAGCTCCTCGATCCGCTTCTCCAGCGAGGTGATCCGAGCGAGTGCGCTGTCGCGGTCGGCGACGAGCTTCGAGATGCGGTCGTCCACCTGCCCGCGGTCGTATCCACGCCGCACGAGCTCGAAGCCGAAGGGGGAGGAAGTTTCGCTCATGGGGTTCCTGTCGATTCAGACGGGTTCAGTGAGTTGGGGTGTGGGGCCTGGGCGTTCAGCGCTTCGAGGTCGAGCTCCTAAGCCTACGGTCCGGACGGTCCAAGCCCTCGGGGCCATCATCCTAGGGGGCAAACCGGCGTGTCTTCGAGCGGATCAGGTATCTGTGTGGAGAATGTTCGCCCCATCCGCTCAATCGAGTGGCCATATGGACAACGGGCCCTGGCCGGGCCCTTGCCGGGCCGGCTTGACGGACGATCCACAGCCAGGCCGCGTGCCACCACCGGCCGGTGGCCGGTGGCGCCGCCGGTGACCTGCCGCTTCGCGGCGAAAGCACGACGGGCTCCGCTGCGAGATTCCACGCGGCGGGCGGTCGGGTGGCCGACGTCAGCCCCCGCCGCGTCGACCGCCCGGGCGCGGCGGGCCGCCCGCGGCGGCGACGCTGCCCGGCGGCTTGCCGCCCCGACTGCCGTTCTTCCCACTGGGCTTGGGCGCCTCGAAAGACTCCAGCGCCTCCAACACGTCCTGCACCCGCGAGATCTCCGCGTTGATGTCCTCGCGCCGGCGAGTGAGCCGGTCCAGCTCACGCCTGCCCTCCTCGACCATCCGCTTGGCGTCGCGCTCCGCGTCGGCCCTGGTCTGCTGTGCCTCGCGCACCATCCTGGCCCGCTGCTGCTCCGCCTCCTTGAGCAGCGACTCCGCCTTCTTCACGGCGGCGATCCGCACCTTGCCCGCCTCGGAGTTGGCCTCCGAGACCAGCCGCTCAGCGGTGGTCCGCGCCTCGGCGCGCTGATCCTCGGCGGCCTTCATCAGCTTGTCGACGCGCTCGCCGGCCGCCCGCGCCTGCTCGGCGGACTCGCGCCTGGCCCGGTCGTGCAGCTCCTCGACCTCGGACTCGATCCTGGACCGCAGCTCCTCCGCCCGGTCCCTTATCGCCGCCGCGTCCCGACGGGCCTCGTCCAGCAGCTGGTTGGCGTCCCTGCGGGACGTCTCGACCAGCTCGGAGCCCGCCTCCTGGCTGTCCGCGATGAGCCGGTTGGACTCCTTGCGGGCCGCCGCGACCATCGTGTCCGACTGCTCCTCGGCGGTGGCCGCGATCCGCAGCGACTCCTCCTGGGCCTTCGCCAGCAACTCGTCGGCCTGCGCCGCGGCTTCGCTGCGCTTGCGGGACGCCTCCCGGCGCGCCCGGTCCTGGAGCTCGTCCGCCTCGGCCCGCGTCCGCTCGGCCTGCTGGGTCGCCTCGGTGCGGCGCCGCTCGGCCTCCGCGATCGCGTCCTTGACGGTGCGTTCGGCCAGCGCGGACGCGGCCTCCTTCTCCTCCGCCGACTCGCGCAGCACCCTGGCGGCCTCGCGCTCCGCCTCCGCACGGTGGGTGGCGATCGCCGCCTCGGCCGCCTCGCGGAGCCCGGAGACCGAGTCCCGCTCCTGCTGGGCCTTGTGCTCGGCCGCCGCCACCAGCGTCTCGGCGCGCCGCTCCGCCTCGTCCAGCCTGGCGCGCGCCTGCGCCAGCAACGCGTCGCCCTGCTCGCGCGCCTGCGCGCGCTCGGCGTGCGCCGCGTCCCGCGCGTCCGCCAGGAGCGCGTGCGCCTCGGGGCGCAGCCTGGCCGACCCGTCCTGCGCGGCCGACAGCGCCTCGGCGGCCTCGGCCGCGGTGCGCTCGGCCGCCGCGCCCGAGTCGGACCGCACCCGGTCCGCGGCCTCCCTGGCCTCGTCCCGCAGCCGGTCGCCCTCGGCGATCGCCTCGCCGCGCAGCCGGACGGCCAACTCCTCGCCCTCGGTGCGGAACCGCGCCGCGTCCGTCAGGGCCTCGTCCCGCACCTCCTGCGCGGCCCGCTCCGCCTGCTCGGTGAGGCTCCTGATCCGCTCCGCCGCCTCGGCCCGCAGCCGCTCCAGTTCGGCGCTCGCCTCGACCCGCAGCCGCTCGGCCTCCACCCGCGCCTCGGCCAGCGCCTCCTCGGCGGCCGCGACCCGCCGCTCGGCCTCCACCCGCAGCCGCTCCAGCTCCGCGGTGGCCGCGTCACGCTCGGCACGGGACGCGTCCCTTGCCTCGGCCCGCACCCGGCGGGCCGTCTCCTCCGCCTCCTGGGTGGTGCGCTCGGCGTGCTCCGCGGCCTCGGCCCGCAGCTGCTCCGCCTCGCCCCGCGCCTTCCGCAGCGACTGCTCGGCCTGGTTCCGCAGCGTGGTGGCCCGCTCGATGGCCTCGGTGCGGACCCGCTCGCTCTCCGTGGTGGCGGAGCCCCGCATCTCCTCGGCGTCGGCCTTCGCCTGGGCCAGCAGCTCCTCGGCCCGGCCGGCTGCCTCCTGGATCTGCTGGACGGACTCCCGGCGCGCCTCGGCCCTGGTCCGCTCGCCCTCCTCGGCGGCCTCGGCCAGCAGCTGCTCGGCCTCGCCGCGCAGCCGGCGGGCCTCCTCCTGGAGCTCGACCGTCTTGGCCCGGTACTCCTTGGTGTCGTCCTGCGCGGTGCCCTTCAGCTGCTCGGCGACGTCGTGCGCCTCGGCCCGCAGCCGGTCCGCCTCCGCCTCGGCCTCGGCCCGCAGCCGCTCGGCCTCCTCGGTGGCCGCCCTGGTGGTGGCCTGCGCGTCGGCCGCGGCCTTGGTCAGCACCTCCTCGGCGGTGCGGGCCGCCTCGGCGAGCTGCGCCGCGTACTCCTCGGCCGACTTGGACCGCGCCTCGTCCGCCGCCCCGGCCAGCACCTGCTCGGCCTGGGCCCGTGCCGCGTCCAGCGCGTGCTGCGCCTCGGTGCGGCGGTTCTCCGCGTCCGTGGTGGCCTCGGAGACCATCCGCGCGATCTCCGCCTTGGCGGTCGCCGCGCGCTGCTCGTACAGGGACTCGGCCGCCGCCTTGCGCTTCTCGGCCTCCGCGGTGGCCTCGGCGACCAGCCGCTCGGCCTCCTCGCGGGCCGCGCGCAGCTCGGTCTCGGTGGCCGCCGCCCGCTCCTCGGCCTTGCGGACCAGCGCCGCGGCCTCGCGCCGCCCCGAGTCGGCCTCCTGCGCCGTCGAGGTGCGCAGCCGCTCGGCGTGCTCGGTGGCCTCCTGGGCCTGGGAGGAGGCGGCGGTCAGCAGCCGCTCGGCGTCGGTACGGGCCCGCCGCACCAGCTCGTCGGCCTCGGCCCGCGCCTGCTCGGCGTCCACGGCGAGCCGCTGCCTGGTCTCCTCGGTCAGCCGCACCGCCTCGGCCCGCGCCTGGCTGACGGTGCGCTCCGACTCGGTCCTGGTCTCCTGGAGCAGCCGCTGGGCCTGCGCCTCGCTGCGGGCCCGCACCTGCTCGGCCCAGGCGACGTTCTCGTTGACGTGGGACTCGACGGTCGAGCGGCGCTGCGCCAGCTCCTCGTCGAGGCGCTGCCGGCGGCCGACCGCCTCGGCGTGCAGCTCCGCCTCCATCCGGGCGCGCTGCTCGGCCTGCTCCTGGATCACCCGCTGCGACCTGGTCCTGGCGTCGCGCAGCTCGCGCTCGGCCTCCACGCGCATCTGGTCGGCCTGGTGGTGCGCGCCGCGCAGGACCTGCTCGGCGTGGGCCTGGGCGTCGCCGTAGACGGGGCGCAGGGCAAGGGCGCGGCGCACCTCGTGCAGCTTGGCACGCAGCACCTCGACCTGATAGCCGAGGTCGTCAGCGTGATCGACCGCCTTGTCGCGCTCCTTCTTCAGCCGTCCCATCTCGGCTTCGAGCTGCGAGAGCTGGTCGTCAGCCTGGTAGGTGTCGTAGCCAGGCACCGCGCGGTCCCATCCGTCCCCTGGTCGTGGTGTAGCAGATCCGGTCATCGGCCGAACTCGGGACGAGAAAGACGCTCACTGCCCCGGCGGGGCCACTCTACCGGCCGGGGCAGCTCACGTCAGTGGCCCGAGGCGTCTCCTGGTGCCTGAGCGGACGCGGCGGTCACGATTTCCGTGAGCACTCCGTGACAGTCCTTGGGGTGGAGGAAAGTGATACGCGAGTCCATCGAGCCACGTCGTGGCTTGTCGTAGAGCACCCGGACGCCCTTCTCCCTGATCCCCTCGGAGTCGGTGTCCACGTCGGCGGTGCCGAAGGCGATGTGATGCACGCCCTCACCGTTCTTGGCCAGCCATTTTCCGACCGGCGAGTCCTCTCTCATGGGTTCCAGCAGCTGGAGGTAGGAGGCCGCCCCGTCGTCCGTGCCGTTGATCCGGAGCATGGCCTCGCGGACGCCCTGTTCCTCGTTGATCTCGGAGTGGTGGACCTCGAAGCCGTAGGTGGCGCGGTAGAACTCGACGGTGGCGTCGAGATCGAAGCAGGCGATCCCGATGTGATCGATTCGAGTCAACATTCCCCTAGTGCACCGCTCTTGGGGCAGCGGTGCAACGTGCCCACCGTCACAGGTACGCGGCGGTGACCTTCCCGGTCACGCTCTGTACATTGAGGTAAACGATCGTTCACTCCCGCTGGAAGTCTTTTGTGGAGGGACCCATGACCATGACATCCTCGACATCCTCGCGAGGGCGGTCCTCCGGCGGCGGTTCGGTGATCCTCGCCGGCGCCAGGACCCCGATGGGGCGGCTGCTCGGCTCCCTGAAGTCGTTCTCCGGCGCCGAGCTCGGCGGCTTCGCGATCGAGGCCGCGCTGAGCCGGGCGGGCGTGGCGCCCGAGCAGGTCGAGTACGTGATCATGGGCCAGGTGCTCCAGGCCGGCGCCGGCCAGATCCCCGCCAGGCAGGCCGCCGTGCGGGCCGGCATCCCGATGTCGGTCCCGGCGCTCACCGTCAACAAGGTGTGTCTCTCCGGGCTCGACGCCATCGCGCTGGCCGACCAGCTGATCAGGGCCGGCGAGTTCGACGTGGTCGTGGCGGGCGGCCAGGAGTCGATGACCAACGCGCCGCACCTGCTGCCGAAGGGCCGCGAGGGCGTCAAGTACGGCTCGGTCCAGTTGCTCGACGCGATGGCGCACGACGGGCTCACCGACCCGTTCGACGGGATCGCGATGGGCGAGTCCACCGAGCGGTACAACGCCAAGCTGGGCATCACCAGGGAGGAGCAGGACGCCGTCGCCGCCGCCTCCCACCAGCGGGCCGCCGCCGCCCGCGAGGCCGGCCTGTTCGACGCCGAGATCACCCCGGTGGCCATCCCGCAGCGCCGGGGCGCCCCGGTGCCCTTCGCCCAGGACGAGGGCATCAGGCCGGCCACCACCGCGGAGTCCCTCGCACGGCTCGCGCCGGCCTTCGCCGGCGAGGGCACCATCACCGCCGGCTCCTCCTCGCAGATCTCCGACGGCGCCGCGGCCGTCGTCGTGATGTCCCGCGCGCGGGCCGAGGAGCTCGGCCTCCCCTGGATCGCCGAGATCGGCGCGCACGGCAACGTCGCGGGGCCCGACAACTCGTTGCAGTCGCAGCCCGCGAACGCCATCCGGCGCGCGCTGGAGCGGGAGGGGCTGACCGTCGACGACCTCGATCTGATCGAGATCAACGAGGCGTTCGCGGCCGTCGCCGTGCAGTCAATGAAGGACCTCGGAGTCGGCCCCGAAAGGGTGAACGTGAACGGTGGCGCCATCGCCCTCGGCCACCCCATCGGCATGTCGGGCGCCCGGCTCGCCCTGCACCTCTCGCTGGAGCTCGGCCGCCGTGGCGGCGGCGTCGGCGCGGCCGCGCTGTGCGGCGGCGGCGGTCAGGGCGACGCGCTGATCCTGCGCGTCCCGCGCTCGTGACGGCTCGGCCGGCTCCCCAGGACGTGGCGCGGCTGGTCGCCCAGGCCAGGGAGGGCGCGCCCCGGGCGGTCGCCCGGCTGATCTCCCTGGTCGAGGGCGCCTCCCCGCTGCTGCGCGAGGTGATGGCCGCGCTCGCCCCGCACACCGGCCACGCCTACGTGGTGGGCCTCACCGGCGCCCCCGGGGTCGGCAAGTCCACCTCCACCTCGGCCCTGGTCACCGCCTACCGGCGGGCCGGCCGCCGGGTCGGGGTGCTGGCCGTCGACCCGTCGTCGCCGTTCTCCGGCGGCGCGCTGCTCGGCGACCGGATCCGGATGGGCGAACACGCCTCGGACCCCGGCGTCTACATCCGCTCCATGGCCACCCGCGGCCACCTGGGCGGCCTGGCCTGGGCGGCCCCGCAGGCCGTCCGGGTGCTGGACGCGGCCGGCTGCGACGTGGTCCTGGTCGAGACGGTCGGCGTCGGCCAGTCCGAGGTGGAGATCGCCTCCCAGGCCGACACCACGGTGGTGCTGCTCGCCCCCGGCATGGGCGACGGCGTCCAGGCCGCCAAGGCCGGGATCCTGGAGGTCGGCGACGTCTTCGTGGTCAACAAGGCCGACCGGGACGGCGCGGACGCGACGGTCCGGGAGCTCAACCACATGCTGGGCCTCGGCGAGGCGCGCGCCGTCGGCGACTGGCGCCCCTCGGTGGTGAAGACGGTCGCCGCCCGCGGCGAGGGCGTGGACGACGTCGTCGCCGCGCTCGACAAGCACCGCGCCTGGCTCGACGAGCACGGCGAACTCGCCGCCCGCCGCCACCGCCGCGCGGCCCGCGAGGTCGAGACCATCGCGGTCACGGCCCTTCGCGAACGCATCGCCGACCTCCGCGGCGACCGGCGGCTCGCCGCCCTGGCCGACCGCATCCTGGCCGGCACCCTCGACCCCTACGCGGCGTCCGACGAACTGGTGGCCGGGGTGGTGGCGGGGGAGGGGTGACCTCCCGCCGGCGGTCAGCGAGTGCCGGCGACGTTCGGAGCGATGCGGCCCGCCGCGTTCACCATGGCGGCCATCTCGTCGAGCGAGACCCAGCCGCCACGGGCATCGGCCTCCGCCTCCGCCTCGTCGGCCAGCCGATTGAGCCAGGCGTCTTCGGCGTCTTCCGCGTCTTCCGAGTCTTCGGCGGCATGCGGAGGGACGCTGCCCAACTCGTCGGGCGTGTCCAGGATTTGCTGATGCGGGTTCACGGCCACTCCTCCGTGCTCGTCCACCTGTCCGGCCACCACCGCTGTCCGGCCTCGTCAACCGTCAGCCGGCCGGGCCACCTCCGGGTGGCGGTGTCATGATCGCTTGCCCACAGGGCGTCCATCGCCCGCTGTGCGACACCCGGAACCGCCTCGACCGAGCAGCCCCTGGCGGGGTCTCAGACCACGATGGCCGGGGCCAGCCGGGCGGAGCCGATGCCGCGGTCGGGTTTGCCGAGGCGGAACCGGACGTGGCCCTTGAGGACCGTGCCGTTCTCCGCCAGGCCGTCGGTCATGGGTTCGCCGGGGAAGAGAGTGAACGTCCAGCGGTCGTTCGCCTCGCAGTCCGGCGGCGTCGCGCCGCGCTGGAGGACGCGGGCGCCCCAGAGTTGGCGGAGCATCAGCCGGCGGGTGTCGACCCCGGCGGCCGTGAACTCGGCCGCCGGGGCGGCCGTCACCCGCTCGTGGCTGCCGAGCGACGGCCCGTAGGCGCCGGTCACGGTGGCGACCATGCTCCACGCGGCGCCGCCGGCCGGGAAGCCGAGCGTGCCGGCGGGAAGTCGTTCGTCCACCACGTCCTCCGCGGGCCCGCCGAGCTGGTCGCGCCGCACCGCGGCCGGCAGCGCCCCGCGCGTGTCGAGCCGCGCCGGGTCGGGCACGAGCAGCACGCCGTACTCGACGTCCGCCGCGAACCTGGCGGCCGCGAAGTGGTCGCGCAGCGCGGCGACGGCGGCCTCGGCGGCCGCCCACCGCTCGGCCGGGAACGCGCCCGCCAGGTACTCCCGGTCGACGGCCGGCAGCCCGACGGCCGCCACGTGCTCGGCGATCGACGGACACCCGGCCCAACCTGAGCCGGCCAGCCGCTCGATCTGCTCTTCCCGGAAGGACGCCATGCGGCCCAATCTAGGTGCCCGCCCCCAGCAGGTCCCGGATCGCGTCCAGCACCGCCTCGCGGTGGGTCCAGTGGAGGGAGGCGTGCCCGGCGCCCGCCACCAGGCGGTTCTCGCCGCGCGGCACCGAGGCGGCGAGCGTGTCGTAGAGCCGCCGCTTGCCGTCGATCTCCGCGCGGAGCAGTTCCTCGGACTCGCCGGTCGACACGGCCCGCTTGAAGTCGTCGACGCCGGTGGCGGTGAGCACGATCAGCGGCACGTCGGGCAGCGGGCCGGCCCGGCGGATCTCGTCGAGGAACCGGCTCCGGTGGGCCGCCACCGCGAAGCCGGCCCGGATCCACTCGGGGCTGACGTGCCGGTCGATCAGCGGTTCGCGCATCCCGGCCGGCCAGTCCGCCGTCATCCTCCCGAACAGCTCCCGGTAGAGCGCGACCGCCTCCGCCGGCAGCTCGTCCGGCATCGCCTCGTCCGGGTCGAAGGCCGCCCACCGTTCGGTCAACTCCCGTGGCATGTGGGCGTCGTACTCCTCGTGGTCGGTCTCCATCAGCAGCAGCCCGGCCACCTCGCCGGGGAAGCGGGTCGCGAAGAGCCGCGCGTGCAGACCGCCGAGCGAGTGCCCGACCAGCACGTAGGGACCCGGCACCGCGGCGACCCGCAACAGCTCGCGCAACTCGTCCGTCACCTCGGCCAGGCTCGGCTGCGACCCGGCCCCCTCGCTCCACCCGGTGCCCGACCGGTCGTAGAGCACGCTGGTGGTCAGCTTCGCCGCCCGCTCCTGGACGCCCCAGTAGTCGAGGCCGACGGTGCCGCCGCCGGCCAGGAACACCACCGACGGGCTCCCCGCGCCGGCCCGGTGCAGGAGCAGCCGGCGGCCGCCCACCTCGTGGAACCGACCCAGCGGGGGTGATGGTTGATCCGGCATGGCTGCTGCTCCCTGGCGTTGCATTCCCATTTTTGGGAACGGTACCAGATGTGGGAACGTATGCCCGTGGACTCCCTCGACCTGCTCCTTCACCCGGTCCGGCTGCGGATCGTGCACGCCATGTCGGGCGACCGCACGCGCACCACCGCCGACCTGTGCGCCACCCTGCGGGACATCCCCAAGACCACCGTCTACCGGCACGTCGGCCTGCTGGCCGCGGCGGGCGTGCTCGAGGTGGCGGGCGAACAGCGGGTGCACGGCGCCGTCGAGCGCAGCTACCGGCTGCGCCGCGCCCGGGCCAGGATCGATCGGGAGACGGCGGCCGGCATGTCACTCGACGAGCACCGGCGCGCCTTCCCCGCCGGCATGGCCGTGCTGCTCGCCGAGTTCAACGCCTACCTGGACCGGGGCGACGCCGACCCGTTCGCCGACTCCGTCGCCTACACGCAGTTCCCGCTCTGGCTCTCCGAGGACGAACTGGCCGAGGTGGTCAGGGAGATCACCCGCGTCATCGTGGCCCACCGGGACAACGCGCCCACCCAGGACCGCAGCCCGCACCTGCTGAGCCCCATCCTCTTCCCGACGGCGGAGCCGCCGGCCGCCGAGGACGTCGACCGACGCTAGCTGCCGGTCCCGTCGGCCGGGCCCTCGTCGTCCGCCACCATCGCCAGCACCCGGGCCCGCGGCTCGGGACGCGCCCGCAGGAACGTCCACGCGTCCTCGTTCCCGGCGACGACGGCGCGCAGCGCGGCCTCAGGCCCGAGGTTCTCCCGCCCCGACAACGCCCGCACGACCCCGAACCCGTCCGCCGCGAGATCGCGCACCGTCTCGGCGACGGCGTCGCCGCCGCGCACGTTCACCATCGGCTGCGAGCGGGCCCGCCCGCGAGCCAGCTCGATATGCGTGAACCCGAGCCGACGGCCGGCCGCCCAGGCGGCCAGCCGCGAGACCTCGTCGGGCGGACAGCTGACGGTTATGTGGGCCTCCAGCGTGTCCGCCATCCTGCCCTGCGCCGCTCCTCGTTCGGCTAGCGCACCACGCGGTGGCGGAGGTAGACGATCCCCGAGTCAAGGGTGCGGGCCTCGGCGAGTTCGAGGTCCACCCGGCGCTCGTGCCGGGGGAAGAACGGAACACCGCCGCCGAGCAGCACGGGACAGACCCTGGCCCGGTACTCGTCGATCAGATCCAACGCGGCGACTTCGGCGGCGAGCGCCGCACCGCCGATCGCGATGTCGCCGTCCCCCGGCTCGGCGCGCAACCGCTCGATCTCCTCGGCCAGGCCGCCGGAGGCCAGGCGGGCGTTGCCCTGCACCGCCGAGAGCGTGGTGGAGAACACGACTTTCGGGAGCGCCCGCCAGATCGCGGCGAACTCGCGTGTGGAGTGGTCCAGCGACGGGCTCTGGTCGGTGGTCTCCCAGTACAGCATGTCCTCGTACAGCCGCCGCCCCAGCAGATGGACGCCGACGTTGCGTACCTCGTCGGTGGCGAGGTCGAAGACCTCCTGGTCGGGTGTGGTCCAGTTGATGGAGCCGTCCGGGGCGACGACGTAGCCGTCCAGCGACACGGTCATCGAATAGGTCACGCTGCGCATCGGGAGTCCTCCTGGGTAGCCGGTTCGACAGTTCGACAGTTCGACCGCCGAAGGCCGCAGGGCTCATCGCTGCTCGCGGCGCGTGGCGAACGGTTGCCGCCGGCGGCGCCCGTCGTGCCGGTCGAGGACGGCGAGCACGGCCGGGGGCCCGCTGATCGTCGGCAAGACGCGGTCTGGGCCGAGTGCGATCTCCCGTAACCCTTACTTACTATGTTTGGTCATAGTATGCTCGAATCGACTATGGTCAATGCGAGTCTGGGAGGCGTCGATGGCCGGTTTCGTCGGGCGTGAGTCGGAGCTGGAGACGCTGCGCCGGCACCTGGACTGGGTGCGGGAGGGGCGTGGTGACCTGCCGGGGCGGGCCCTGCTGCTGCGCGGGCGCCGTCGCGTCGGGAAGTCGCGGCTGGTGGATCGCTTCTGCGAGCTGGCCGGCGTGCCCTACGTCGTGCACCAGGCGACCAGGGGCGAGGACGCCGAGCGCGAGCGGCTCCGCTTCCTCACCGAGGTGCGGGAGTCGTCGCTGCCGAACACCGAGCTGCTGGCCGGCATCTCCGCCGTGGCCGACTGGGACGCGGCGCTGCGGCAGCTCGCGCTGGTGCTCCCGGACGACCGGCCGAGCGTCGTCGTGCTGGACGAGCTGCCCTGGATGATCGAGCGGGATCCCGTGCTTGAGGGGACCCTCCAGACCGTCTGGGACCGGGTGCTCAGTCGCAAGCCGGTGCTCCTCGTCCTCATCGGCAGCGATCTCGCGATGATGGAACGCCTCTCGGAGTACGGGCGCCCCTTCTACCAGCGCGGCGTGGAGATGGTGCTCCGCGCGCTGTCGCCGCACGAGGTCATGACGATGACCGGGCTGCCCGCCAGGGACGCCTTCGACGCGTACCTGATCACCGGGGGACTGCCGCTCCTCTGCCAGGAGTGGCGGGAAGGCGAGAGCCGCGCCGGCTTCCTCGCCCGCTGCCTGGAGGATCCGACGTCCCCGCTGCTGGTGTCGGGCGAGCGCACCCTGGCCGCCGAGTTCCCGACCGCGTTGCAGGCCAGGCACGTGCTGTCCGTGGTCGGCAGTGGGGAGCGGGCGTTCGGCACCATCGCCGCCGCGGCCGGCGGGATCGCCCGGCCGCTCCTGCCGGGGACGTTGAATCCGATCCTCAGGACCCTCGTCGACCGGCGGCTGATCGCCGTCGACGTCCCGCTGTCGAGCCGGCCGGGCGATCGCGACCGGCGGTATCGGGTCGCCGACCCCTACCTCCGCTTCTGGCTGACGTTCCTGGAGAACGGCATCGCCGCGATCGAGCGGGGCCGGGGGCGGGTGGTGGCCGAGGAGGTGGAGCGCGGCTGGACCTCCTGGCGGGGCCGGGCGATCGAGCCGCTGGTGCGGGAGGCGCTGGCGAGGGCGCTGCCCGACGAGCAGTGGCCGACCGTGCGCGAGGTGGGCGGCTGGTGGCCCCGCACCAACCGGCCCGAGGTCGACCTGGTGGGCGCCGACCGGGAGGCGCCGGCCCGGGAGATCGGGTTCGTCGGGTCGATCAAGTGGCACGAGCAGGCGCCGTTCGACCGGCGCGCGCTGGCCGCGCTGGCGCGGGACGCGTCCGCCGTGCCGGGGGCGACGGACGAGACGCCGCTGGTCGCCGTGTCCAGGGCCGGCTTCGCGGTCGACGGGCTCGCGGCCTCCTACGACCCGGACCGACTGATGGAGTCCTGGGCACCCGGTCGATGAGTTCGGGGGCCGCCGCCGGTCCGTCCTCCGGAACAGGTGACCCAGAAGATCGGGAGTCGAGGTCATGACGGAGGACGAGGCGCGGATCAGGAGCCTGGTCGAGCGGTGGGCGGCGGCGGTGCACGCCGGCGACCTGGCAGGCGTGTCGGCGGATCACGCCGACGACATCGTGATGTTCGACGTGCCGCCGCCCTACGAGGGGGTGCGGGGGATCGCGGCGTACCGCGACGTCTGGCCGCCGTTCTTCGAGTGGCAGGCGCGGGGCGCGTCGTTCGAGATCGTCTCGCTCGACGTCACCGCGGGGGCCGGCGTCGTCGCCCACGAGCACCACTCGTTCCCCGACACCTCGGAGTGACCGGGAGTCGGGGGCCGGTGACCGGCGCCCGTCACCCGGGGATGGCCACCACCAGGGTCATGGAGTCGCCGGAGCGCCGCTGTTCGATGACCGTGCCCTGCTGGAAGCGGCCGTCCGCCCGGTCCTCGCGGGAGACGGAGAAGCCCTGCGCCTCCAGTGCCGGCCTGGCCTGGTCGAACTGCTGGCCGAGGACGTTCGGGGTCTCCTCCGGCGTGCCCGGCTGGTCCGGGTTCTGGCCCTGGCCGGGGCCGACGGCGTAGACGATCTCGACGGACGAGCCGGGCGCGACCTGCGCGCCGGCCTCCGGGGACTGCCGGATGACGGTGCCCGCCGGGATCGACGGGTTCTCCTCCTCGAACAGCACGGGCTCGAAGCCGGTGTTCCGCAGCGCCTGGGCCGCGGCGTTGAACTCCTGCCCGACGACGCCTGGAACGGCCACGGTCGCCTGGTTCTCCGAACCGTCCGGGTCGGGCTCCGGCTCGGATTCGGACTCCGGCGCGTCGGCCACGACCAGGGTGACGGTCTCGCCCGGCTCGGCCTCCTCGCCGGCCGCCGGGTCCTGCGTCAGCACCGTGCCCGGCTCGGCGCTCCCGTCCTCCTGCGACTCCTGCGCCACCCGGAAGCCCGAGTCCTGGAGCTCGGCCAGGGCCTCCTGGAACGGGTCGCCGACGACGTCGGGGACCTCGACCGGCTCCGGGCCCGAGGACATGACCAGGGTGACGGTCGCGCCCCGCTCGATCTCCTCGTCGGCGGACGGGCTGGTCTCGCAGACGGTGTCCGCCTCCTCGACGCAGGGCCGGCTGGTGCCCTCCGCGACCACCAGGTTCTGGTTGGCCGCGCGCGCCCTGGCGTCCTCGAAGGTCAGTCCTGTCAGGTCGGGCACGGTCACCGTGGCTCCGCCTCCGCCGCCGTCGCCCTGGTCCGCGAAGAAGAGCCGGCCGATCGCGACGGCCCCGATCAGCACCAGCACGGCGCCCACGGCGAGCAGGATCGTCGACCGCTGGGACGAACGCCGCTGCGGCGGCCGCCGGTTGGCCCGCCGGCCGCCGCCCTCGGAGACGGCGGGCGCCACCGTGGTCCTGGCGGCGGCCCCGGTGGCGGACATCGGGGCGGTCGAGGGGCCCGACTCGGGCGGCGGGGAGAACACCGTCATGTTGCGGCCGTCGAGCACGGCCTCCAGGTCGGCCCGCATCTCGGCGGCCGACTGGTACCGCCACTCGCGGTCCTTGGCCAGGGCCCGGAGGACGACGGCGTCGGCGCTCGGCGAGATCCCCTCGGCGAACGCGCTCGGCGGCGTCGGCTCCTCGCTGACGTGCTGGTAGGCGACGGCGACCGGGCTGTCGCCGACGAACGGCGGCCGGCCGGTGAGGAGTTCGTAGAGCATGCAGCCGGTCGAGTACAGGTCGGAGCGGGCGTCGACCTTCTCGCCCCTGGCCTGCTCGGGCGACATGTAGTGCGCCGTGCCGATGACGGCCGCCGTCTGCGTCATCGTCATGCCGGAGTCGCCCGAGGCGCGGGCGATGCCGAAGTCCATCACCTTGACCTGGCCGGCCGGGGTGAGCATCACATTGGCCGGTTTGATGTCCCGGTGGACGATGCCGGCGCCGTGCGAGTACTCGAGCGCCTGGAGCACGCCGGCGCAGATCTCCAGCACCCGCTCGGGCAGCAGGCCGCGGCCGGCGTGCAGCAGGTCGCGCAGCGTGGAGCCCTCCACGTACTCCATCACGATGTACGGCATCGCGACGCCGTTGACCTGGTCCTCGCCGGTGTCGTAGATGGCGGTGATCGCCGGATGGTTCAGCGAGCCGGCGGACTGCGCCTCGCGGCGGAACCTGGCCTGGAAGGTGGGGTCACGGGCGAGGTCGCCGAGCAGCGTCTTGACGGCCACCGTGCGGCCGAGACGGCCGTCATGGGCCAGATACACCTCGGCCATGCCGCCCCGGCCAAGCACCTGGCGCAGCTCGTAGCGATCGGCGAAGCGCGGCGGCGCGTCCATGTCGTCTGGTCTCCCCGGGGCAGGCGAAGTCCCGTGAGCCTAGCGGGAATTGGAGCCGAGTGTTCGCGACTCCGGTCGCAGCCGCTAAGAACCGGGCATCGGGGTTTGGCGCGGGCCCCGGCGGGGTGGGATCAGGCGGTGAGGGGTTTCGCGTAGCAGAAGGTGCCGGGGCGGGTGGCGTACGAGCCCCACGGGTCGGTGGGCTGGTAGCCGGCGGACTCGTAGAGGGCGATGGCGGCCGGCTGGAGGTGGCCGGTGACCAGGCGCAGCCGGGTGTAGCCCAGCTCGGCCGCCTGCCGCTCGACCTCCTTGAGCAGCGCGCGGGCGATGCCCTGGCCGCGGGCGGCCGGCGCCACGTACATCCGCTTGACCTCCCCGGTGCCGGCGACCCCGGTGGTCTGGACGGCGACGCAGCCCACGGTCTCGCCGTCCACCACGGCCACCAGGTAGTGGGCGCCAGGGCCGATCCCCGAGCGGCCTTCCAGGCCGTAGCGGGCCACCAGCTCGGCGAAGGCCGCGTCGAGCAGCCTGATCAGGTCGAGGTCCTCCGCGGCGCGCTGCTCTATAAACATGCCGAGTATTGTATAGGTATGAGAGCGGTGCGGGTCGGGGATTTCCCCGACCCGCACCGCCCGGTCAGTGGAGCCTCAGCGGCACGACTCAGTCGTCGTCGCCGTCCTCGTGCTGGCCACCGTCGTCGTCGTGCTGGTTCTGGCCGTCGTCGTCCGCCTCGCCGTCGGACTGGTCGTCGGACTCGTCGTCGGACTGGTCGTCCGAGTCGTCGGAGGCGTCCTCACCCTGGTCGTCCTGGGTGGCGTCCGTGACGTCGCCGGAGGCCGGGTCGATCGACAGCTCGTGCTCGGTGCCGTCGTCCGCGTTGACCTCGACGTCCCAGTGGCCGTCCTCGAAGTCGACGCCGTCCAGGTTGCCGGACACCTGGCCGAGCGCGATGTCGATAGCCTGCGCCGCGTCCACCTGGTTGTCGGCGGACCTGAGGGCGTCGGCCACCGCGGCGTCATCGTCGTCGGTGTCGCTCTCGTTCTCGACCTGGCTGTCGACGACCTGGGTACCGTCCGCGTTGACCTGGACCTTGTACCACTGGCCGTCCTCGCCGATGATCTCGATCTCCCAGCCGCCCGCGTTGCCGCCGTCGTCGTCGTTGAAGTCGACCTCGGCGACCACGCCGGCCTGCGCGTCGAGCGCCGTGCCCACGGCCTGCTGGGCCGCGGACCCGGAGCCGCCCTCAGGACCGCGGTCCCGGGAGTCGTCGCCCGACGACGGGGTCGAGGAGTTCGCGACCGACGTCGAGGCGCCGCCGCCGGAACCGGCGGTGTCGGACGGGCTGGACGAGCCGCTCGCCGCGGCGGCGGTGAGGGCGCCACCGCCGATCACGGCACTGGCTACCACGGTGGTGAGAATGACCTTGCGCTTCATGTGCGGGATTCCTCCCCGGTTGGCTTGCGCGAACGATCCCGACCCTCGCTGATCGTTGCTGAAGGGGAGCTGAAGCCGCCTGAAGACGTCTTCAGGAAAGGTTTGCCAAGCTGTAGCGCATGCGCGTGCTGATCGTGGAGGACGAGCGACGCCTCGCCCGCTCCCTCGCCCAGGGACTGACCGCCGAGGGCTTCGCCGTGGACGTGGTGCACACCGGCACCGACGGCCTGCACCAGGCCACCCAGAACGCCTACGACCTGATCATCCTCGACATCATGCTGCCAGGACTCAACGGCTACCGGGTGTGCGCCGCGCTCCGCGCCGCCGGTGACGACACCCCGATCCTGATGCTCACCGCCAAGGACGGCGAGTACGACGAGGCCGAGGGCCTGGACACCGGCGCCGACGACTACCTCACCAAACCGTTCTCCTACGTCGTCCTCGTGGCCAGGGTGCGCGCGCTGCTGCGCCGCCGGGGCGGCCGGGGCGCCGCGCCCGAACTGCGGGTCGGCGACCTCACCATCGACCGCGTCACCCGCCGGGTCACCAGGGGCGACACCGACGTCACGCTCACCGCGAAGGAGTTCGCCGTGCTCGAGCACCTGGCCACCAGGGCCGGGGAGATCGTCTCCAAGGCGGAGATCCTGGAACACGGCTGGGACTTCGCCTACGACGGAGACCCCAACATCGTCGAGGTCTACGTCTCCGCCCTGCGCCGCAAGCTGGGCCCCGGCCTGATCGTCACGGTGCGCGGCGCCGGCTACCGGCTGGTCGGCACCCGTGGCTAGCGTCCGCGCCCGTGCCACGCTGGGCGCCACGGCCGTGGTGGCGGTGGCGCTGCTCGCCGCCGGCCTGCTGCTCCTCAACACGCTGCGCGCCAACGTCACCCAGCAGATCGGCGTCGAGGCCGAGGTCTCGGCCCGCGGCGTGGCCACGGAGCTGGCCGCCGGTACCCCGTTCGACGAGCTCAACCTGGACTCCGACACCCCCGTCCAGGTACTCGACGGCAACGGTGTGGTGCGCGCCGTCAGCGACGACCTGGAGGCCATCACCGGCACCGGCCATTCCGACGTGCTGTCGCTCGGCGCCGCGCCGCGCACCGTCGCCTTCGACGATGACGACGACGGTGCCTTCGGCGACGACGACGGCGACGATGACGACGGTGCCGGTGGCGAGCCCGAGAACGGCGAGGTGTCGGAGCACGCCACCATGTCCACCGGCACGGCCACCATCGACGGCGACACCGACGACTACCGGTTCGCCCGCGTCGAGGTGGTCGGTGACACGGGCGTCTCCGCCGTCGTCTTCGCCGGCGCGCCGCTCGACGTCGAGCAGGCCGCCGTCTCCGGCGCCCGCGGCTCCATGCTGGTCGGCTTCCCGCTCGTGCTGGCCCTGGTGGCCGTCGTCACCTGGCTGGTGACCCGCCGCGCCCTCGGCCCGGTGGAGGGGATCCGCCGCGAGATGGCCGCTATCACCCACTCCGAGGACCTGTCCCGGCGGGTGCCCGAGCCGGCCAGCAGGGACGAGATCGGGCGGCTCGCCAGGACCACCAACGAGACGCTCGCCGCCCTGGAGAGCTCCGTGGAACGGCAGCGCCGCTTCGTCGCCGACGCCTCGCACGAGCTGCGCAGCCCGATCGCCTCGCTCCGCACCCAGCTGGAGGTGGGCGAGGCCCATCCGGAACTGCTCGACGTGCCAGGCGCCGTCCAGGACACCGTCCGGCTCCAGGTGCTCGCCGCCGACCTGCTGCTGCTGGCCAGGCTCGACGCGGGGGAGCGGCCGGTGACCGGGGCGGTCAGGATCGACCGGCTGGTCGCCGACGAGCTGCGGCAGCGAACCGGCGACCGGCTCCCCATCGACGTCGGCGACCTGCCGGAGCTGACCGTCGCCGGCTCGCGCGGCCAACTGGTCAGGGTGCTCGGCAACCTGCTGGACAACGCGCAGCGGCACGCGACGGAGCGGGTCAGGGTCACGCTGCGCGGCGAGGGCGACGAGGCGGTGCTCGAGGTCGCGGACGACGGCACGGGCGTGCCGGCCGAGGACCGGGAGCGGATCTTCGAACGCTTCGTCCGCCTCGACGACGCCCGCAGCCGCGACGAGGGCGGCGCCGGCCTCGGCCTGGCCATCGCCCGCGACGTGGCCACCCGACACGGCGGCACCCTCACCGTCTCCCCGGCCCCGGAGGGCGGCGCCCTCTTCACCCTCCGCCTACCGGCGGGTCCGGGCCCGACCCCCTGACCCCCGCGGCGTCGCGGCCGCTTGGCTTACCGGCTCGTGCGCCCGGCCGGGCCGCGCTGCCTGCGCGCCTCGCGGCTCCGCCGCGTGGCGGGGCTGGGGCCCGCTACGCGAGGCCCCTCGCTTGGCGCGGCCTCCGAGGTCGCTCCATGCGGCTTCGCTGCTTCTCCGGCGGGGCGGGCCTGACGGTGCCCGGTGCCCCGGGCCGGTGGGTCGGCCGTGTGAGGCTCCGGCGCGCTGCGCGCTGCGCGCTGCGCGCTGCGCGCTGCGCGCTGCGCGCGGTGCCGTGCGGCTTCGCCGCGTGAGCGTGCCGCCAAGGCGTGGCTGGTGCGACTGGGCCGCCCCAGGGCGCGAACGCATGGCGGCCGCGCCGCTCGGCCGTAGCAGCGGTGCGCCGGGCTCGGCGGCTCCGCCGCCATGGCTGTCCAGCCAGCGGCCGTGGTGCGTGGCGGTCGCGCCGCGCTGTCCTCGCGCCGGGGACATCCGTGCCGCTGCCGGCAGCGCAGCCCCCGGGCCATCGGCCCGTCGCACGCCCCGGCGCGGGCCCGCACCGGGGCGACCTTCGGCCGCGCACCGGCGGCCTTGGCCGCCGCGCGAGGCGCGGCGGGGCTGCGGGGTGGCCCGCTTACGCGGTCCGCTCGCGCCCCCGCGCCGAGGGCTCGCGGCCTCGCTCCGCGTGCAGATGCTCGGCCACCGGGCCGAGCGCCCGGAGCAGGGTGGCCAGGTCATCCGGCGAGAGCAGGTCGACGAAGTGGCGGCGGACCGAGGCCACGTGGTGGGGGGCGACCTCCCGCATCGTCTCCCAGCCCTCGTCGGTGAGCACCGCGAAGAGGCCGCGCTTGTCGGAGTCGCAGTGCTCGCGGCGGACGAGACCGGCCCGTTCCATGCGGGTGATCTGGTGGGAGAGCCGGCTCTTGGACTGGAGGGTCGCGGCGGCGAGGTCGCTCATCCGCATCCGGCGCTCGTCCGACTCCGAGAGGTTCACCAGGATCTCGTAGTCGTTCATGGTCAGCCCGAACGGCTGGAGGTCACGCTCCAGCTGGTGGGTCAGCAGCTTGGTCACCTCCAGATGGGTGCGCCAGGCGCGCTGTTCCGCCTCGCTCAGCCAGCGGGTCTCCTTGGTGGCGGGGGCGGTGTCGGTGTCCATGCTTCGACTCTAACCAACCGCCCACCCCGCCCCGGAGGGGTCGGTGGCACCCCTGAGAGAATGGCCGGCATGGACCTCAAGACCGCTAGCTCCCTGCGTCGGCTCCGGCTGGTGTCCGCCCCCGAGGCGGTCTCCTTCCTGGTGCTGCTGGTGTGCTCCGTGCTCAAGCGCACCACCGACTTCGACGCCGTTCCCGTGATGGGCATGATCCACGGCGTGCTGTTCATCGGCTACGTGCTGTTCTGGCTGGACGCCTGGAACCGTACGAAGTGGCCGCTGCCGACCGCCGCCTGGTTCTTCCTGATGTCGGTGCTGCCCACCGGTGGCTTCTTCGCCGAGCGTCGGCTGCGCCGCGCGCAGGACGACGCGGTGATCGCGGCCCGCGCCCGTCGCGAGGGCGTCGTCAACGCCTGATGCCCCGGCGGCGTCAGGTGACCAGCCGGTAGGGTCACAGGCGTGTCGAAACCGCTCAGCCTTCCCTTCGACCCGATCGCGCGCGCCGACGAACTCTGGCAGCGGCGCTGGGGAGCCGTGCCGGCGATGGGCGCCATCACCTCGATCATGCGGGCGCACCAGATCCTGCTGGCCGAGGTGGACGCCGTGGTCAAGCCCTACGGGCTGACCTTCGCGCGTTACGAGGCACTGGTGCTGCTCACCTTCAGCAAAAAGGGTGAACTGCCCATGTCCAAGATCGGCGAGCGGCTGATGGTGCACCCGACCTCGGTCACCAACACCGTCGACCGGCTGGTCCGCTCGGGCCTGGTGACCAAGCGCCCCAACCCCAACGACGGCCGCGGCACCCTCGCCTCCATCACCGACGAGGGCCGCGCCGTGTGCGACGCCGCCACCCGCGACCTGATGGCCATGGACTTCGGCCTCGGCGTCTACGACGGCGAGGAGTGCCAGGAGATCTTCGCGCTGCTCCGCCCGCTGCGGGTCGCCGCCCAGGACTTCGCCGACACCGTGCCCGGCGGCTCCGAGCGGGACCGGGCCCCCCGGGAAGATCGCCCCGAATGACCCGTTAGGCTCTGGAGCCATGAAGCGGAGTGTGCTCACCCGGTATCGGACCATGGCGTATGTCACCGCGGTGATGCTGCTGGTCCTGTCCACCTCCATGGTGTTCAAGTACGGCTTCGACACCGGCGAGGACGTCACCCTGATGGTGTCCCAGGTGCACGGGCTGCTGTACATCGTCTACCTGGTCTTCGCCTTCGACCTCGGGCAGAAGGCCCGCTGGCCGTTCGGCAAGCTGCTGTGGGTCCTGCTCTCCGGCACCATCCCGTTCGCCGCGTTCTTCGTGGAGCGGCGGATCGCGGCCGAGACGGAGCCCCTGATCGAGTCGGACGACGAGGCGGAGCCGGTCAAGGTCTGACCGCCTCCTCCGAACCGCACCGCACCGCACCGCACCGCACCGTCAGGCCCCCGGTTTCGTCCGGGGGCCGATTGGTCGACTTTTAGTTGGGCGTCCAAGTAAATTGGCCTCATGGACGCTGACGCCATCTCGGCGGGCCGCGCACGCTGGCAGGCCCGCTTCGAGGCGTCCCGGATCCGGGACGCCGACTTCACCACGCTCTCCGGTGACCCCGTGGAGCCCGTGTACGGCCCTCGCCCGGGCGACACCTACGAGGGCTTCGAGCGCATCGGCTGGCCCGGCGAGTTCCCCTTCACCCGCGGCCTGTACGCCTCCGGCTACCGCGGCAGGGCCTGGACGATCCGGCAGTTCGCCGGCTTCGGGAACGCCGCGCAGACCAACGAGCGCTACCGCTCCATCCTCGCCAACGGCGGCGGCGGGCTCTCGGTGGCCTTCGACATGCCGACGCTGATGGGGCGGGACTCCGACGACCCCCGCTCGCTCGGCGAGGTGGGCCACTGCGGCGTCGCCATCGACTCGGTCGCCGACATGGACATACTGTTCGGCGGCATCCCGCTGGGCGAGATCACCACCTCCATGACCATCAGCGGCCCGGCCGTGCCGCTCTTCTGCATGTACGTCGTCGCGGCCGAGCGCCAGGGCGTCGACCCCGGCACGCTCAACGGCACGCTCCAGACCGACATCTTCAAGGAGTACATCGCCCAGAAGGAGTGGCTCTTCGAGCCCGAGCCGCATTTGCGGCTCATCGGCGACCTCATGGAGTACTGCGTCCAGCACATCCCGGCCTACAAGCCGCTCTCCGTCTCCGGCTACCACATCAGGGAGGCCGGCTCCACGGCGGCGCAGGAGCTGGCCTTCACCCTCGCCGACGGCTTCGGCTACGTCGAACTCGGGCTCTCCCGCGGCCTCGACGTCAACATGTTCGCGCCCGGGCTCTCGTTCTTCTTCGACGCGCACGTCGACTTCTTCGAGGAGATCGCCAAGTTCCGCGCCGCGCGCCGGATCTGGGCCCGCTGGATGCGCGACGTCTACGGCGCCACCAGCGAGCGCGCCCAGTGGCTGCGCTTCCACACCCAGACCGCCGGCGTCTCGCTGACCGCGCAGCAGCCGTACAACAACGTGGTGCGCACCGCCGTCGAGGCGCTGTCCGCTGTCCTCGGCGGCACCAACTCGCTGCACACCAACGCGCTGGACGAGACCCTGGCCCTGCCGAGCGAGCAGGCCGCCGAGATCGCGCTCCGCACCCAGCAGGTGCTCATGGAGGAGACGGGCGTCGCCAACGTCGCCGACCCGCTCGGCGGCTCCTGGTACGTGGAGCAGCTGACCGACCGGATCGAGGCCGACGCCGAGAAGATCTTCGACCGGATCAGGGAACTCGGCGCCCGCGCCGTGCCGGACGGGCAGCATCCGATCGGTCCCATCACCTCGGGGCTGCTGGCCGGCATCGAGGACGGCTGGTTCACCGGGCTCACCGCCGACGCCGCCTTCCGCTACCAGCAGTCGCTGGAGAAGGGTGAGAAGAAGGTCGTCGGCGTCAACTGCCACCCCGGTTCCGTCACCGGCGATCTGGAGATCCTGCGGGTCAGCCACGAGGTGGAGCGCGAGCAGTCCCGCACGCTGGGCGAGCGCCGCGCCGCCCGCGACGAGGCGGCGGTCCGCACCGGCCTGGCCGCCCTCGTCGACGCGGCGCGGAGCGACCGCAACATGATCGAACCCATGCTGACCGCCGTCCGGGCGGAGGCCACCCTGGGCGAGATCTGCGACGCGCTGCGGGCCGAGTGGGGCGTGTACGTGGAGCCGGCCGGCTTCTGACGCCCGCCGCGCAGCGGCGGAAAACGGCCAACGCGACGAGCCCGCGCGCGAGTTATTGCGCGCGGGTTTCGGCGGGCGCATTCTGGGAGCGCTCCCAAATCGCCGCTCCGATGAAGGGATCCCCCATGGCAAGCAGGAGACAGTTACTCGCCGGCGCGTTCGCCCTGGCCGTCGCCCCCACCGCGATCGGCGCCACCACCGCGCACGCCGCGTCGTCCGACCCCCGGGCCGCCGCCGGGGTGCGGGTGATGCCGCTCGGCGACTCGATCACCGACGGCTTCAACGTGCCGGGCGGCTACCGGATCGGGCTGTGGGAGCGGCTGGTGGCCGGCGGCCAGACCGTGGACTTCGTCGGCTCGATGTCCAACGGCCCTGGCAACCTCGGGGACCGCGACCACGAGGGCCACTCCGGCTGGACGATCGCCGGGATCGACGCCAACGTGTCCCGCTGGCTCACCACCTACACGCCCCAGACGATCCTGCTGCACATCGGCACCAACGACATCTACGGCTCCGACCCGGGCGGCGCCCCGGCCCGGCTCCGCACCCTCGTCAACCGGATCACCACCCAGCTGCCCGCGACCCATCTCTTCCTGGCCACCATCACCCCGCTGCCGGCCTTCGACGCCGGCGTGCGGGCGTTCAACGCGGCCGTCCCCGGCATCGTCCGCGACCAGGCCAATGCCGGCCGCCGGGTCCATCTGGTCGACATGTACGCCGCGTTGACCAACGCCGACATCGCCGACGGCGTCCACCCCAACGCCACCGGCTACGGCAAGATGGCCGTCGCCTGGTACAACGCGCTGCGGGCCGTGCCGGGCGCGACCGGCGCGGGCGCCGGCGCGCTGACGAACGCGGCGTAGCCGAGACGATCCTGGGCCGGAGACGGCGACTTCTCACCGAAGTTCTGGCGGAGCCACCCCGCTTTCGCTGCTGCCCGCCGACGTGCCCCTGCCGGAGGTCCCCGGCGCCCCTCGGTCCTGCCAGTCAACCCCACACCGCCGTACGCCTGGTCTCCGCTGCGGCGCACCGGCAATGGGCACCCCGGACTGAACAGCCTCACCGCGGCCGTCATCGCCCCCTCGTGCGGCCGGTCCTACCGGCCGCGGTGAGCTGCTGGCCGAGCGTCAGCGCCGGCGTGTGCAGCCGCTCGTCGGAGCGTTCGTACATCGCCTCCAGCGCGGCGCCGAAGGTTGGTGTGACGCGGGAAGATGAACCGGCTGTTCGGCCATCGAGTGACCGACCGAATGGTCATCGCTCATTCGGCTGATTGACCACAAAGTAACCGTCCAGATGACCGCAGATCTGGGATTTGACAGGCATGATGACGGACATGGCGAACCACCGCGAACTGATCCCCCGACGTGCCGAGACGCTGGTCACGGAGGCGCTTGGAGACACCCGCGTCGTCCTCGTCAACGGGGCGCGGCAAGCTGGCAAGTCGACCCTGACCAGGCTGACCGCGGCGGGCAGGGAGGGCACGGTCATGCGCCTTCTCGACGATGCGGCGACGTTGCGTGCCGCCAAGGACGATCCCACCGGCTTCGTCGAGCACGACCCCTTGATGGTCATTGACGAGATCCAGCTCGCTCCCGAGCTGCTCAGTGCCATCAAGGTGGCCGTCGACCTCAACCCGGTACCAGGGCGCTTCCTGCTCACCGGCTCCTCTCGCGTCCTAGCCATGCGGACACTGCCGGACGCGCTGCCCGGCCGGATGGAGATCATCGAGCTGTGGCCGTTCTCCCAGGGAGAGCTGCACGGTGGATCGGACCGGTTCATCGACGCGGCCTTCACTCACGGCCCCGGTCTTAGCCACACCTCCGATCTACGCAAACGCGACTACCTCGATCGGGCGGTGGTCGGCGGGTTCCCCGAGGCGGTGAGGCGCACACCGCGCCGTCGCTCCGCGTTCTTCAACGCCTACCTGTCCACCTTGATCGAACGCGACGTCATGGAACTCGCCAGCATCGAACGCCATGGTGAGTTGCTCAAGCTCCTCGGACTCCTGGCTGGTCGCACCGGCGGGCTCCTCGTCCCGGCTGCGCTCGCCGGCGCCTCCGGCATCCCCCGCACCACGCTGGTGCGTTACCTGGAACTGCTCTCCTCGGTTTTCCTCGTCAAGACCATCCCGGCCTGGACCGCGGGCCGTACGGGGCGGGCCGTGGGCACCGGCAAACTGGCCTTCGTCGACACCGGGATCGCCTGCTATCTGCTTGGCCAGGACGCCGCTCGGCTCGCCGAACCCGATGGCGCGGCTGGTTCCGTCCTCGAGAACTTCGTCGCCATGGAGCTCGCCCGTCAGCTGACCTGGTCCGAGCAGCAGGGGCGCCTCTATCACTACCGCACCAAGGACAAGGTCGAAGTGGACGCGGTCATCGAGACGCCGCGTGGCGACGTGATCGGCATCGAGGTCAAGGCCGGTGCCACCGTACGCACCGAGGACCTCACGGGACTGCGCAATCTCGCTGGCTTGCTCGGCGAACGCTTCATCGCCGGATACGTCCTTTACACCGGCCAGCAGACCCTGCCCTTCGGTGGCCGCATTCGCGCCCTGCCGCTGGATGCCCTCTGGCGGCTCGCGCCCTGACGACGACAGACCTGCGTGCCACGCTGCGCGCGTGGCCGGGTGGAGTCGCGTCCAGGTTCGAACTCCCAGGTCGTGCAGGGGCCGTCCGCCTGGGGCGCTGACGCGGCGCCGGGCGCGAGCCGCCCCGGAGGGGCTACAGCGGCCGAAGCTCGCCCGCCAAGCGGTCGAAGACGCCTGAGCGCCACCTCTACGCGCCCCCACACGGTACTGCTGCACACCGGCACCAACGACATCAACGGCTCCGACTCGGGCGGCGCGCCTGCCCGACTGCGCACCCTCGTCAACCGCATCACCGGCAGCTGCCGCAGACTTACCTGTTCCTGGCCACCATCACCCCGCTGCCGGCCATCGACGCCGGCGTGCGGGCGTTCAACGCGGCCGTCCCCGGCGCCACCGCCGCGGGCGCGGGCGCGCTGACGAACGCGGCCTAGCGGGGGCCTGGGCGGGTCACCATGGTTGGTGCCCTGACTCCAGGTAGCGGGCCTCGTTCGCCTTCAGCGCCTCGAGGGCCTGGACGAGTCGGCGCCGGATGCGGGGGCGCAGGGCGGCTATCGCGTCTTCCTGGGTGAAGAACACGCAGGCGGACAGCTCCTCATCGTGGGGAGCCAGGGTCGCGGCCACTTCCGGCGCCAACTCCCCGCCGTCGAAGATCAACACGAGCTGGTCGTCCCAGGGCCCGTGCGCGGGGTCCCAGTCCATCGTGAGGACGCCACGGATGTGTGGCCGAACGCCCAGCTCTTCCCACAACTCGCGCATGGCACCGTCAAGCGGGGACTCGTTCGCCTCGACCATCCCTCCCGGAAGATCCCACCCTTCCTTGTAGGTCGGCTTGACGAGGAGCACCCTTCCCGTGACGTCGCGCAGGATCACGTCCGCGGCGACACGCTTGCGGGCCTGCCTGGCATTGCCCTCCGCGAGGTAGGCGTCCCACTCGGCGGTTCCCGGCTGTGGGCGAGAGGTCACGACGAAACTCCCCCGGCATGAGAGGACTGGATTCCGGCCAGCAGCAGATTCCTCTGTTGGTTGACCACGGTGAGCGATTCGAGAAGCTGAGCCACCCGGCGTTCCGCCCCGAACGGCTGCAACGCCCGTGCCAGCTCGTCGAGTTGCTGGTTGATCCGCAGCGAGCCCAGTGTGCGGCAGGATGCGATGAGCTGACCGCCGACCTGGCACGCCGCCTCCAACTCGCCCATCTCCGTGCGAATGACGGCCAGCGAGATCTGCCCGAACACCCGGCTGCGCGCCCGATCTCCGGTGCGGAGACTCACGGCTCGCTCTGCGCTCTCCGCCGCCGCTGGAAGCCGTCCGAGGTCTCGCAGACACAGGGCCGTTTCGCTGGCGAGAGACGCCTCGTCGAAGTGGCTGATCCACACGGAGGACGGCCCGTCGGCGTCACGACTCAAACACTCCGTCGCCGTCTCGATGGCCCGGTTGGCCGTAGTTTCCTCCCCTGCCCGCGCCAGAGCGCGGCCTTCCATCGTGTGCAGGCGGGCCATCAGCGTCGGGAGGAAAGGGCCGGTGTCGACTTCACTTCGTCCAGCGCGAGGTGGCTCATGCTGGCCAGGATGTTGGCCGCGAGCGCGCCGTCCGAACCGGCTCGGGCGAGCGGCAGGGCATGGGCGAAATGCTGCTGAGCTCGGTCGTCCCGACCCGAGTCGTGCGCCATCCACCCGGCCATCTCCGTGAGCGCGGCGGCGGCGCGAAACGTCTCCGGCGTGCTGCTCACACTGGCGGCCCCGAAGAGCCTTGGTGCCACTTCGGCGGTCAGGTAGTGGAGCACGGCACCGTAGAGATGACCGCCGCCGAGTTGGCGATCCGCCATGCGGAAGGAGTCCACGGCCGCCCGGTCGGCATGCTGGCCCGTGTGTGGTGGGCCGGGCAACGTGGCCGGCGCATCCGGCTCACCGCGTGCCCGTGCCGCCGCTCGCTCCAGTTCGTCCAGGGGTACGCCCACTGCCTGCGCGAGGAAAGGGAGCCAGGAGTCGGGGATCCGTTCGCCACGCTCCCAGCGGGAGACCTCGTTGCGGGTCAGCGACGTGACTCCGGACAGCGCGCACAGCCGTTCGGCGAGCTGCCGTTGGCTCCTTCTGCCCGCACGGCGTAGGCGCGCGAGATACGCGCCGAACTCCTGGCGTCGCGTCGTCACCTGGCCCCCTGTCCCCTCAAGGCTGGCCTCTCCCTGGCCCCCAGTCTGGCTCCCCCTTCCGCGCGGCGGGCGGAGTTCGATGGGAACTCCCCCGACAGGGGACCCCCGCGACCGCTGGCAGGCGGCCCGGGGGCGTGGCCAACGCTGAACAGGAGCATCAACGATGAGGAAGGGTATCGCCCGCGTCGCGGCGCGATCGCTTGCACTGTTGCTGCCCGCGTCCGGTCGTCACCGGGCCTTCGCGGGAGGGAGGCGGTCCCATGGCTGAACGGGACGTGCCCGAGGTCGGCGAACTGGCGCGTGACGTGCGCGGGGTGGTCGGCCGGGTCATGGATCGCGAAGCCGGCCGGGTCTGGCTCCGACCGGTGGGCGGTGGCCGAGAGTGGGACGTCCGCGCGGAAGAGGCGGTGTCGGTCGGTACGAGTGAGCCGCTGGGCCCTGCCGTTGCCGAGGCGAGCCGCCCTTCCGGGGAGGCGCTGTGACCCGCTTGATCATCAAGGCGGCCGAGTGGACATTGACAGAAGAGGCAGCCGAGGGCGTGCCTCGGGCGATCTTCCACGTCGCCTGTGTCACCTGCGGGGCCGAATCCGAGGCCGTCGACAATCAGCCGGACCCGGTGGAGACGTGGGCGCTGCGACACACCGGGCTGAACACCTCTCATTGGCAGTTCAAGCTCACCACCGAGTGGCACTGGCGCGTTATCCCCTCGCCGGGCAACCCTTACGCCGCCTTGGAGAGTGGGCTGAACCGCGATGTCCCCGGCCCACCAGCCGAATGGAACGCGGGCGGCGGAGAGGGGCGTTCTGCCTGACGTCGGATCCTGACGGCCGGCTCGCGCCTTCACTTGCCTTCAGCGGTGCGTGGAGGCGCGCGCGGCTCGCTCCGAGTCGGATCGACTCGGATTGGTTTTGATCGATCTCTGCCCGGGGTAGTTCTGGCGTGGCTGATCACCGGGGGTTCAGCCAGCCGCCGCCGTCCTGGCGGCGCCAGTCGCGTGCGCTCTGGCTGGTTGGTGTTCATGGGGAGGGAACCGGCCATGGCCGAGCACGCGCGGCATGTCGTGGTGCGTATGCCTGGCGGTGCGGCTCTCATGGCTTGGCCGTTGTGTCCCCGTGGCCCTCCGGCACACCTCGTTCGAAGCATGTCATCGCAAACGAACGAGGAGATGCCTTGAGCAAGATTTTTCGAAGACCTGATAATCGATGGCGCGGAGCTCAGCGAGCGTCCGCACTGCTGAAAACAACGGCGCTGCTGGTTGTGACGTCGCTGTCGCTCACGCTGGCCGAGCCAGTCGCCGGCGACGACACGACTCCCGCCGGTGAGACGGCGCCGTCGATCGCGGCGGAGATCACGCCGGAGGTCCAGTGGCGCATGGACCAGTGCCGGGCCGGGCGCATCCTGCACGCCGGTGGGCCGTACGTGAAGATCACGGCCCAGGGCCTGATGGCGGGGCCTGAGGACCAACTGCGTGAGGTCCTGTCATACCTGAGCATCAGCGGTCCGCTGCGCGAAGCGGCGCTGAACGACTTCGACTACGCGCAGAGCATCCGGTCCCTTGTCGGGGATCAGGTGGCCGAGCTTGAGGGCATGGCTCAGCGGTACTACAACGGGGACGATCCCCTCGGGTACCAGCCACCGGACTACTCCGACGAGTATCAGGACTTCCTCTTCTCGTTGGCTGATGGCTCTGGCGCCGTGCCGGGCATGAGTGACCAACTCTCGCCACGCCCAAGCCAGGAGGCACTGGCCAGGGTCGCTCAGGTCGCGGATGAGAACGGGGACTTCGCCAGCACGTGGATGGCTGAGCAGATCCGTCTCTCGGGTTCCGCAGACGACGCTCGGATGTTCTTACTGTACGGCGGGGTGCCGACCACGGCTCCCGAGCCCGGCACACTCGAGTTCGAGCTCGGCGTGGAGGAGCTGAAAGCGCGGTGGGCTTCCTGCGACAGCGGCGATCCGCTGATCGATGCTGTGGGCGGGGTGCTGACCGAGCAGGTCTCTGTCGCCCACGACGAGTGGATGACGGAACTCGCCTCGCAGGCTGAGCAGCGCGACGCCATCGGTGCCACCGAGGTGGCGGCGTTCGTCGAGCTGATCCGCGCTCATGAGGGCATGATCGTTGCGGTCACCCAGGCATGGTGGGCTGACTACCTCCTGCGGTGGCAGCGGTACTGGAGCGGACGTCCCACCACGGATCCGCGCTATCCGACGCAGCAGGAATTCGCCAGAGCAACCAGCGAGCTGTCGACGGCACGTAACACGGTGTCACAGGTGGCCGCCTATTCGCGCACGGCGGCCAACGCCGCCGCTCAACAGGTCACCAGCGCGCAGACCGCCCAGCAGGAAGCGGCGGACATCGCGGCCGCCGCCGGCTACCCCGAGGGCCGTGGGCTCGCCCACGCCCAGCAGGCCGTGCAGGTGGTGACCGCATCCGCCGCAGCCGCCGATGCGGCGGCATACGCGGCGGAGACGGCGCGCAGCGCCGCACAGGCCAGCGTGGCGAACAGCGCGACCTTGCTGTCCTTGGCCCAGACGCGGGCTCATGCCGTCCAGGCCGAGTTCCGACGCGCTGCTGCCGAGGAGGCGGCCGAACAGGCCCGATCAGCAGCCCAGGCTGCCGCCGAACACGCCGAACGTGCTGAAGAAGCGGCTGTCGAGGCCCAAACCGGTGAGGCCACCGCTGTAGCCGCTGAGGCCGAGGCGCGGGAAGCCGCGAACACCGCCCGCGCTGAGCGTGAGGCGGCCGAGGCAGCGCGCGACGAGGCTGCATCGGCGCGCGTTGAGGCTGCCGATCGCCGCACCGGGGCCGCCGAGGCGTTGGGCCGAGCGCAAGATGGTCACACCGTGGCCAGAACCGCCGCTCATGAGGCCGCAGAAGCCGGGCTTGAGGCTGCGGGACAGCGCCGAAGTGCCGAGGAAGCTGAGGATCGTGCCCGCCAGGCACGGGATGACGCCGTTCGGGCCGAGCGGGACCGGGACGAGGCAGTGGCTCGCTTGGCCGCGATGCGTGCGGCCGTCGCTGCCACCGAGGGCACGGAGAATGCGGCAGAAGCCCGTGCGGCGGCCGACGAAGCACAGGCTGAAGCCAACACTGCGACGGCAGCGGCCACGTCAGCCCGCGCAGCAGCCGACCAAGCGGGAGCTGAGGCCACTGCGGCCCGTGCTGCGGCGACCCGAGCCACGGCCGCTGCGGAACGTTCCCGCGCGCACGCCTCCACCGCGTGGGACTCCGCTCACGTCAGCTATGCGGCAGCCGATCGGGCCACATCGGCAGCGGCCAACGCTATCGACGCGTCGGAAACAGCCGCTCAGGAGGCTGACGGTGCGCAGGCCCAGGCCGACATCGCAGCACAGGCGGCTTCCGAGGCGCGGGAGAACGCTGTCGCGGCGCGGGATGAGGCCAACGCGGCCCAAGAAGACAGCCTGGCGACGACCAACGGAGCCTATGCCACCGCGCTGGCCGCAACTGCGGCTCGTGACGCGGCCACGGCGACCATCAATCCGGCCAACGAGGCCATCGCCCTGGGTACCCCGTACCAGGAGTCCGATCCGGCAGCCGGCTTGGCGGTGCTGACCGGCCAGTCCGCAAAGTCGCACGCCGAACAGCAGGCGGCGGCAGCAGAGGCCAAGTCCCGAGCTGCGGCTGCGGCAGCGGCGGAGGCACGCCGACTTGCCGAACAGGCCGATGCCGACAGCCGTGCGGCTGCGGAGGCCGCCGCCGAGGCTGCCGAGGATGCTGCTGCGGCGCTGGAATCGGTGGCCGCGGCCCGGTCTTCCGCCCGCGAGGCCGCGCGCGCCGCGTCCGCCGCGCAATCGGCGGCGGAACAGGCTCGGGCGCACGGCAGCCGGGCGGCGGAAGACGCCTATATGGCGGGTCAAGCGGCTAATCAGGCGGAGTCCGAGGCGCATCACGCCGACAACGAGGCCACGGACGCTGAACGCGATGCCGAACGGGCCGACCAGCATGCCGATGCCGCCGAAGCGGATGCGAGCGAGGCACGTGGGATTGCTCAGCAGGCCGACACCGACGCGAACGCTGCAGAAGCGGCGGCGACGAACGCCGATGACCTCGCGCAGGAGGCCGACGCTGCGGCCCAGCGGGCTGAGGAAGAGGCACGCCGAGAGTGGGAAGCCCAGCGCGCTGCGCTGGCCGAGACCACTCCGGACCCCGTCACCGGCGGTACTGGGTTCGGTGGGCCGCCACTTGCCCTGGACGATGAGGCGTTGCTTCGCGCGGAGTGCGGCCAGACCTGTGTCGACGAGTACAGAGGCGCACAGAGCCAGGCCGACCGCGACGTCATCGATTGGTTGATCGACAACGGTGGCGAGATCCTGCTGGAGTACTTCGGCATCAACGACCTGCGTCGTTGCCTTGGTCAGGGCAACGTCGAAAGTTGCCTGTGGTCTCTAGTTGATATCGCCAGCCTGTTCCTCGCGGCGCCGGTCAAGGGCTTCGAGGCGGTCAGGACGGCCATCAGGACGGCCTCGCGTGTCGCCGACCACTGGTCCGCTGTCCAGCGTGCCCGCCGGGCCCTCGATCGCTACGACGACATGCTGGTCCGCCTACGGGCTGGCCTCTGCCCGGTGTTTCAGGCTGCGTCGTTCGCAGCAACCGGGCCGGCTCGGGTGGCAATCACGGAGCCATTGCTCGCCGCAGCCGACTGCTCCCCACGGACCGTCGCCGAGCAGCTCCGCGCCACAGGCAGCGTGTCCAGACGAAACAACATTGCTGCCGCCGACGTAAACATCCAGGGGCTGGACCGCCAAACGTTGCTCTCGGTAAGCGGCGCTGCGGAGCGCGCCAACACCGTTCCCAACGTTGGAGCGCATGGGAACCCCCAGCGCTACGTCCCGCAGGCATTGTCGAACCAGAACCCAAACAACTCCCGATTCTTCGACACAGAGTTCAAGCTGCTCAACTACATCGCCAACCAGATCGGGCGGTCGTCCTCGACGGTCACCGGGCGCATAGACTTGTACTCTGAGCTTGAGGTATGTGGGTCATGCAGTTCCGTGATCAACCAGTTCCGGGGCGATTTCCCCAATGTTCAGATCAACGTGTCCTGGGGGTGAACACCATGGAGTCGGGGTTTTCTCCCGCTCATCAGGCCGTTGCGGTAGAAGACCTGGAGACGCTGGGCAGGCTTCTGGGTGCCGGAGCGGATATCCACGAGGAGCACCACGGCCTGACACTTCTCCACCATGCGGTGGACGTCGAGATCGACGGTTACGACCAGACAGGTGAGCCACTGACGGTTGACACCACGGCTTTCCTTCTGGCGCGGGGCGCCGATCCTACCCGCCCCTCGGGCGGCGGCACCGGGGTCTCAGCCGAGCACATGGCGTTCGTCCGGGGACACTGGTTGGCTCTGGAACTGTTCGAAGAGTGGAAGCGGGAACGGAAGGTCTGACACCACGTTCGTGTCATCAGGCAGGGGGTCGCCGTCCCGCTGCGGACGGCCCCCTGCCACTGCTTGGCCAGTGGTCCGTGGCCCTCACGGCCACCGCGCTTGGCGCCGCGTGCCGGGTGCGTGTCCGAACGGTTCCGGAAGGGGGGAGACTGGTGCCATGCAGCCACGCAACATGTCCATGAGCGGAGCCGTTGACCTCTCCGCGGTGAAGGCGGCCGCCGAGGCCAAGCAGAAGGCCGAGCGGGCCCGGGCCCAGCGGGCGGCCCAACCGGGCGGGCAGCAGGCGGCTGCCGCCACGCGACTGGTGATCGACGTCGACGAGGCCGGGTTCGAGCAGGAGGTACTGCAGCGCAGCACCGAGGTGCCCGTGGTCATCGACTTCTGGGCCGAGTGGTGCCAGCCGTGCAAGCAGCTCAGCCCCATCCTGGAGCGGCTGGCCGAGGAGTACGCCGGCCGGTTCGTGCTCGCCAAGATCGACGTCGACCAGAACCAGATGCTCTTCCAGCAGTTCGGCGTGCAGGGGATCCCCGCGGTGTTCGCGGTGATCGCCGGGCAGGCCCTGCCGCTGTTCCAGGGGGCCGCCCCCGAGCCGCAGGTGCGGCAGGTGCTCGACCAGTTGATCCAGGCCGCGGAGGAGCGGTTCGGGATCGTCGGCGCGCCGGTCGACCCGGAGCAGGCCGCGGCCGCGGGCGAGGAGGAGGCCGGCCCGCCGCAGCCGCCGGCCAACCCGACGCTGGCGGCGGCGCACACCGCGCTGGACGGCGGTGACCTGGCCGGCGCGATCCAGGCGTACGAGAACGTGCTGGCCGACGAGCCGGGCAACCTGGAGGCCTCGATCGGCCTCGGCCAGGCGCGGTTGCTCAAGCGGGTGCAGGAGGCGGACCCGGCGAAGGTCCGCAAGGCCGCGGCCGACAAGCCGACCGACGTCCCCGCGCAGCTCGCCGCCGCCGACCTGGACCTGGTGGGCGGCCATGTCGAGGACGCCTTCGGCCGGTTGGTGTCCCTGGTGCAGCGCACGGCGGGGGAGGACCGGGACGCCGCGCGGGTGCGGCTGCTGGAACTCTTCGAGGTCGTCGGCCCTGACGACCCGCGCGTCATCAGCGCGCGTGCGGCGCTCTCGCGCGCGCTCTTCTGAGGGAACCGGCTCTTCTACACTTCATGACGGCCGCGCTTTACCAAAACTTGGTACTCGCGGCCGTCATCACAATCGGTCACAAGGGCAGGGGGCTACTGGGGAGTTACGTCTGGTTGAAGGGAGGGTGCGGCTTTCGCGTGGTCGCGTCTGCGTGTCGACCGGCACGCGATGATCACTCATTTGCCACATCGTTATTACTCGCAAGTAACGAACCCCTTGTGCCGGGACGTGAGATGCACCACGATCGGCCAAGCCGATGGAGCCACCCATCGGCCTCGGAACAGGGGGGTTCCCGACGGCCCGCGAGGGGCGGAGGGACCTGTTTCGCTGTCAGCCGCGTCCAAGGCGACGGTCAGTGGCTGTCGCCGGGGTGCATGCCCGGGGATACGCACTTCTCCTCTCCAGGGCCCCGGACGGCTTGGCAGACCACGGGCTTGCGGAGTCCGTGGAGTTGTTCGTCCGAGAAGGAGGAAAGTCAATGGAGTCACAGGCTCGCGGCGGCACGAGATGGCGGCGGTTCGGCCTCGTCATGGTGCCGGGCGTGGCCGCTACCGCTGCCATAGGTATCGCCCTCGCTCAGGGGGCGCTGGCCGCCTCGTTCTCCGTGTCCGGTCAGCAGTTCAAGGTGAGCGTGGACCGGCTCGATGCCGAGGGATTCGTCCAGTACGGCACGATCGTCACGCCCGCCGGCGGCTCACCCAGAGCCGTCGCCGTCTCGGCGTTCGATCACGCCACCATCAACAACCTCTGCCAGTCGGTGGTCATCCCGGTTCCGCTCTTCGGTGATGTCACCGTGCGGATCGGTGCCGGGTCCGACCGGAACAACCCGGTGGAGGCGGACAACCTGTTCATCGATCTGGCTCAGTTGAACGCCGGCGATGCCACCTTCACCAACATCGACATCGGCGTCAGCGTGGATTCCACCACCAGGGGGCCCGACCCCGAGCCGGGCACGCTGCCCGGCTCGTTCGCTCAGCAGTCCGACCATGCGACGCTGAACGACGTCGAGCAGACCGCCTGGGCCACGTCCGCAGGCACGTTCAGGCTGACCGATATGAGCCTGAGCCTGCACAGGGGCACGAGCCAGGAGTGTTTCTGACGGCATGACCACGCCTGGGGCAGGGAGCGGAGACGCGCGTCTCTGCCCCAGGGCGTAGCGCCGTATCGTGCATCCCGCCACTGAAACGCGCCACCAGGGGAGTACGTGCCGTGAGCACCAAGACCGAGGAAATGCCCAGAATCTCGCTGTTGGCCCGAGGGCGCGTCGCGTTCCGGCACTTCAGGTGGCGGCGGCCGTTCTGGGCCGGGCTCCTGGTCCTCATCGGAGGACTGCCCATCGCCTACTTCCCGTATGCCAACCTGACGTTCGGTCAGCTCACGATTCGCATGGCCACCACGGCCGGCGCCGGTTCGCTGGTGATCGGCGTCCTGCTGATCGTGCTGGGCCTGACCATATGGTTCCAGCCGCACGTACGGATATTCGCGGGCGTCGCCGCCATTCTGCTGGCGCTGGTCTCCCTGGTCGTCTCCAACTTCGGTGGCTTCCTCGTGGGATTCCTCGGCGGCATGGTCGGCGGGGCCATGAGCATCGCCTGGATGCCGGGCGAAGCACAGCCGACCGCGGCACGGGACGCCGCGGCGGATGGTGAGCCGCCGGCCCCGGTTCCCGGGACGGGCAGCGCACTGGAGGCCTTCCAAGGAGCCGCACCGGAGCGGGGGAAAGATCCGGGGAAGGGAAACCAAGGTGCCGAGTGAAGAGATAACCACCGCGGACGGTGAGGGATCACGGCACGCGGCGCCACGCAGACCACTGCTGCGCCGCCTCCACATGCCGGTGGGAAAGGCGATCGCGCTCGCGGCCATGCCGTCCGCCGCGCTGATGGGCATGGGCTTCACCTCGCCGCTCGCCAAGGCGGACCCGAGCCAGCCGGAGAACCCCTTCCAGGACGCGCCGTGCGTCGAGATGCCGGACGAGGCGGACGCGGAGGCGGAGGCAGAGGCCGAGGACTCGGCCGAGGAGCCGACGGAGGAGCCGTCCGAGGAGCCGACGGACGAGGAGACGCCGGAACCGGAGCCCGACGAGGACGCGGAGCCGGACGCGCAGCCGACGGACGAGGCGATGGAGTCCGACGCGGCGCGGGATCCGGCGGAAGACGCTGCGGCCACCGAGCGGGAGCCGGCCGAGGGCCAGGACGCGGCCCAGGAGCCCGCCGAGCAGACCGAGGAACCCGCGGCGGAGGAGCCGAACCCGTGGGACCCGCTGGGTGTCGGGCGCGGTCTCGAGGAGCTCGGCAACGCCATCGGCGACGTCCTCAACCCGGGCCGCGGTGAGGAACCGCCCGCTGAGCCCGAGGATCCGGCGGACGAGCCGGAGGGCGACCCGGCGGACGAGCCGGAGCCGACCGCGCCGCCCGCCGAGCAGGACGAGTCGGACCGGTCGGACGGGACCGACGAGGCGTCAGCGGACGAGGGCGAGGCCGAGGACGCCGCCCGGGAGCCGGACGCGGTGGAGACGGACGAGGCCGAGGCGGAGGCCGACGAGCCTGACGACGGCGAGGACGACGCCGAGGAGCGGGACGAGGTCGAGGTGGAGACCGTCGACCCGTTCGCCCCCGACGATCTCGGCCGGCTGCCGTTCCCCTGCCCCGAGGAGCGCCGGGTGCCCGGCACCGACGAGCGGACGCCGCTGGTCCTGCCGGACCAGCCCTGGTACCTGGACGCCACCTATCTGACGCTGCGCGGCCTCGACTACCACGGCGTGGTCAACGTGACCACCGCCAACGGCAGCGTGAAGCAGGTGCTGAAGTTCACCGCCGATTTGATCGACATCGGCGACCTGCACCAGATCGTGGACGCGCCGGGCGGGGTGCGCTACCACGTGGGCACGGACCCGGGATCCAACTCCACCTTCAGGAACGGCACGGTGACGATGTACACCGAGCGCCTGGAGGGCAATCTCTTCGGCATCATCCCGGTGGTCTTCGACCCCGAGCACGAGCCGCCGCTCGACCTCCCGATCGCCCACTTCACCGACGTCCTCGTCACCCAGGCCGGCCAGTTCGGCGGCGAGCTGACGATGCAGGGCATGACCAACTTCACCACCAACGACGGCCCGACGACGGTGGGTTGATCCCTATTGCGGGAAGGCGGGGCACGAGAAGGCGGGGCGGCGTGATGCCGCCCCGCCGGGAGAGTCGGGAGAGTCGGGAAACCCTCAGACGCCCTGCTGGCCACCGATGTGGTGGACGCGGACCATGTTGGTGGTGCCCGCGACGCCGGGGGGCGAGCCGGCGGTGATGATCATGGTGTCGCCCGCCTGGTAGCGGTTGAGGCGGGACAGCTCGGCGTCGCAGAGCTCCACCATCTCGTCCGTGTGGTTCACGTGCGGGACGACCGTGGTCTCCACGCCCCAGCTCAGCGTGAGCTGGTTGCGGGTGGATGGCTCCGAGGTGAAGGCCAGGATCGGCTGGGTCGCGCGGTAGCGGGAGAGCCGGCGGGCCGTGTCGCCCGACTTGGTGAAGGCCACCAGCGCCCTGGCGTCCAGGAAGTCGGCGATCTCGCAGGCGGCACGGGCCACCGAACCGCCCTGGGTGCGCGGCTTCTTGCCCGGCACCAGCGGCTGGAGGCCGCGGGAGAGCAGCTCGCCCTCGGCGGCGACCACGATCTTCGACATGGTCTTGACCGTCTCGACCGGGTAGCGGCCGACCGACGACTCGGCGGAGAGCATCACCGCGTCCGCGCCGTCCAGGATGGCGTTGGCCACGTCGGACGCCTCGGCGCGGGTGGGACGGGAGTTGGTGATCATCGACTCCATCATCTGGGTCGCCACGATCACCGGCTTGGCGTTCCGGCGGCACAGCTCGATCAGCCGCTTCTGCACCATCGGGACCTTCTCCAGCGGGTACTCCACCGCCAAGTCGCCGCGGGCCACCATCACACCGTCGAAGGCCAGGACGACCTCCTCCATGTTGTCGACCGCCTGCGGCTTCTCGACCTTGGCGATCACCGGCACCCGGCGGCCGACCCGGTCCATCACCCGGTGCACGTCCCGCACGTCCTCCGCGTTGCGCACGAAGGAGAGGGCCACCATGTCGGCGCCGAGCCGCAGCGCGAACTCCAGGTCCTCGACGTCCTTCTCGGAGAGCGCCGGCACGTTGACCGCGACGCCCGGCAGGTTGATCCCCTTGTGGTCGGAGATCACGCCGCCCTCGATCACGATGGTCTTCACCCGAGGGCCGTCCACCTCGGTGACCTGGAGCGAGACGTTGCCGTCGTTGATCAGGATGGCCTCGCCCTTGGCGACGTCACCCGGCAGCCCCTTGTAGGTGGTGCCGCAGATCGACCGGTCGCCCGGCACGTCCTCGGTGGTGATGGTGAACTCGTCGCCCCGCTGGAGCTCCACGGGACCGTTGGCGAAGGTCTCGAGCCGGATCTTGGGGCCCTGGAGGTCGGCCAGCACGCCCACGGCGACGCCGGTCTCCTCGCTCGCCTTGCGGACCCGGTGGTACCGCTCCTCGTGCTCCTCGTGCGAGCCGTGGCTGAAGTTGAACCGGGCCACGTTCATGCCTGCCTCGATCAGCGCCTTCAGCTTCTCGAAGGAGTCGACGGCTGGGCCCAGGGTGCAGACGATTTTGGAACGGCGCATGCTGGCGATCCTACTCGTTTTGTTCCGTGCCGGAATAATGTGGTGTCTTACCGGGGCCGGGCCAGGGCGAAAGCCTGGGTGGCGATCTCCAGTTCCTCGTCCGTGGGCACCACGGCGACCGCGACCCGAGCGTACTCCGGCGAGATGACCCGAGGGCCCTTCGCCGGCGCCGAGTTCAACCGTTCGTCGATCTCGATTCCCAGTCCCGAAAGCCCCGCGACGGCCGCCGCTCGCACCTCGGCCGAGTTCTCCCCGACGCCGGCCGTGAACGCCACCGCGTCCACCCGGCCGAGCACCGCCACGTAGGAGCCCAGGTACTTCCGCAGCCGGTACGCGTAGACGTCGAACGCCAACCGGGCCGCCGCGTCCCCCGCCGCCATCCGGCGCGAGATCTCCCGCATGTCGTTGTCCCCGCACAGCCCGAGCAGCCCGGAACGCATGTTGAGCAGCGCGTCGATCTCGTCCACCGGCATGCCGGCCACCCGCGCCAGGTGGAAGACCACCGCCGGGTCCAGGTCGCCCGAGCGGGTGCCCATCACCAGGCCCTCGAGCGGCGTCAGGCCCATCGAGGTGTCCACGCACCGGCCGCCGGCCACCGCCGAGGCGGAGGCGCCGTTGCCCAGGTGCAGCACGATCACGTTGACCTCGGACGGGTCGCGGCCCAGCAACGCGGCGGCGCGGCGCGACACGTAGGCGTGCGAGGTGCCGTGGAAGCCGTAGCGGCGGATCAGGTGCCGGTCCGCGGTCTCCACGTCGATCGCGTAACGGGCCGCGTGCTCGGGGATGGTGGTGTGGAACGCGGTGTCGAAGACGGCGACCTGCGGCACGTCCGGGTTGAGCGCCCTGGCGGTGCGGATGCCGGCCAGGTTGGCCGGGTTGTGCAGCGGGGCGAGCGGCACAAGGCGCTCGATCTCGGCGAGCACCGCGTCGTCCACCGGCGTGGGCTCGGTGAAGGTCCGCCCGCCGTGCACCACCCGGTGGCCCACCACGGCCAGTTCGGGGGAGTCGAGCCCCTGTCCGTCCGCGGCCAGCTCCTCGGCGGCGAGGCGGAGCGCGGCGCCGTGGTCGGGCACCGGCAGCTCCCGCTCCCGGCGCTCGCCGCCGGCCGGGGTGTGCGTGAGCCGGCCGACGCGCTCGCCGATCCGCTCCACCAGGCCGACGGCCAGCCTGGCCTCGTCCCGCATGTCGATCAGCTGGTACTTCACCGACGAGGAGCCGGAGTTGAGCACCAGCACCCGTGTCGCCCCGGTCATGCCGCGGACTCCTTGTCGCCTCGGGCCTGTTGGGCCTGGATGGCGGTGATCGCCACCGTGTTGACGATGTCCTGCACCAGCGCGCCGCGCGACAGGTCGTTCACCGGCTTGCGGAGCCCCTGGAGCACCGGGCCGACCGCCACCGCGCCCGCCGAACGCTGCACCGCCTTGTACGTGTTGTTGCCGGTGTTGAGATCGGGGAAGACGAGCACGGTGGCCTGGCCGGCCACCGGCGAGCCGGGCAGCTTCGCCGCCGCCACGGTGGGCTCGACCGCCGCGTCGTACTGGATCGGCCCCTCCACCAGCAGGTCGGGCCGCAGCCGCCGCACCAGCTCGGTGGCCTCCCGCACCTTGTCCACGTCCGCGCCCGAGCCCGAGGTGCCGGTCGAGTACGACAGCATCGCGATCCGCGGCGTCACCCCGAAGCCGGCCGCGGTGGCCGCCGACTGGATGGCTATGTCGGCCAGTTGGGTCGCGTCCGGGTCGGGGTTGACCGCGCAGTCGCCGTAGACCAGCACCCGGTCGGCCAGGCACATGAAGAACACCGAGGAGACGATGGAGGCGTCCTGCTTGGTCTTGATCACCTCGAACGCCGGGCGGATCGTCGCCGCCGTGGAGTGCGCGGCGCCGGACACCATGCCGTCGGCCAGGCCCTCCTCGACCATCAGCGTGCCGAAGTAGGAGACGTCCGCCACCACGTCGTGCGCCAACTCGTAGGAGACGCCGCGGTGGGCGCGGATCCTGGCGTACCGCTCGGCGAACCGCTCGCGCAGCGGCGACGTCTCCGGGTCGACCACCCGGGCGCTCGGCACCGGGCTCGCCGGGTCCACCGGCTCGTCCGGGTCGAGCAGCCGCACGTCGAGGCCGAGGTCGGCGACCCGCTTGCGCACCGCGGCCACCGGGCCGAGCAGCGTGAGGTCGCACACGTTGCGGCGCAGCAGCACCTCGGCGGCGCGCAGCACCCGCTCCTCGGTGCCCTCGGGCAGCACCACGTGCCGGCGGTCCACCCGGGACCGCTCGATCAGCTCATGCTCGAACATCATCGGGGTGACCCGCTCGCTCCTGCCGACCGAGAGGTGCCGGGTGAGGGCCGTGGTGTCCACGTGCGCCTCGAACAGACCGAGCGCGATCTCCGCCTTCCGCGGGGTCGCCGCGGTCAGCTTCCCCTCGAGTCCGGAGAGCGCGGTCGCGGTGGAGAACGAGTCGCCCGGCACGGAGAGCACCGGGATACCGGGCGCGAGCTGCTCGGCGAGCGCCATGGTGCGCGCGCCAGGGCGCTCGCCCAGGGTCAGCAGGAGCCCGGCGATGCGAGGCGCCCCGGCCGAGTGCGCGGCCAGCGCGCCCACCAGCAGGTCCTCGCGGTCCCCCGGCATGATCACCAGACAGCCCTCGGTGAGCGCGGCGAGGAACGTCGGCAGCATCGCGCCGCCGAAGACGAAGCCCCGCACGTCCCTGGCGAGCCCGGTCGGGTCGCCGAGCAGCGGCTCGGCGCCCAGCGCGGCCGCCACCTGGTTGACGGTGGGCGCGGAGAGCGCCGGGTCCTCGGGCAGCACGAAGACGGGGACCGGCAGCCCGCCGGCGCCGAGGTCGCGGGCCGCCCGCACCGCCTCGTCGTCCCGCACCCGGTTGGCGACCATGGCGAGCACGTCGCAGCCGAGCGAGGTGAAGGCGTGGTGGGCGTTGCGTACCTCGGCGGTGATCGACTCGGCGCTCTGCCCGGTGCCGGCGACCACCGGCAGCAGGGCGGCGCCGAACTCGTTGGCCAGCCGGGCGTTGAGCGCCAGCTCGGCGGGCAGCTGGGTGTCGGCGTAGTCGCTGCCGAGCACCAGCACCACCTCGTAGGCGCGGGCGACGGCGTGGAAGCGGTCGACCAGCCGGGTGACCAGCTCGTCGGTGCCGCGCTCGGCCTGGAGCGCGGCGGCCTCCCGATAGCTCATGCCGCGCGCCTCCTCGGCCCGCTGGGCGAGCCGGTAGCGGCCCTTCAGCAGCCCGAAGACCGGGTCCGGCGCGTCGTGGTCCAGCGGCCTGAAGACCCCGACCCGGTCCACCTGCCGGGTCAGCATCTCCATGATGCCCAGCTCGATCACCTGCCGGCCATCTCCCCGACCGATGCCGGTCACGTACACACTGCGCGTCACAGCAGCCGTCCCTGTCGCTTTGTATGGTCCCCCTCTGGCGCCGTAGCTCAAGGTGCGGGCAGCATGCCCGCGTGGGCCTTTCTCCCGACCGTACCCGGGGGCCGGGAGGGGGCGCGCGCCGGGGCGCTGAGCGCCTTGCGGTCGTGCCTCGGGCCCGTGAAAGAATTCCTATCGTCCGTGTCACGCCCGAGTCGTCCCGGTGCCGTCGGGCAAACGCACCAACGTCCAACCGAGCAGGAGAACGCCCCATCATGCGTATCGGAGTACTGACCGCGGGCGGTGACTGCCCCGGCCTCAACGCCGTGATCAGGTCGGTCGTGCATCGAGCGGTGGTGGACCGCGGCGACTCGGTGATCGGCTTCGAGGACGGCTTCAAGGGCCTGCTCGACGGCCGCTACCGCGAGCTCGACATCGACTCCGTCAGCGGCATCCTGGCCCGCGGCGGCACCATCCTCGGTTCGAGCCGCCTGGAGCGCGCCAGGCTGCGGGAGGCCTGCGACAACGCCGAGGCCTTCCGCCACAAGCTCAGCCTGGACGCGCTGATCCCCATCGGCGGCGAGGGCACCCTGACGGCGGCCCGGATGCTGGCGGACGCGGGCATCCCGGTGGTCGGCGTCCCCAAGACCATCGACAACGACATCTCCGCCACCGACCGCACCTTCGGCTTCGACACCGCGGTCGGCGTCGCCACCGAGGCGATCGACCGGCTCAAGACCACCGCGGAGTCGCACCAGCGGGTCATGGTCGTCGAGGTCATGGGCCGGCACGCGGGCTGGATCGCGCTGGAGGCCGGCATGGCGGGCGGCGCGCACGGCATCTGCATCCCGGAGCGTCCCTTCCAGGTCGACGACCTCTGCAAGATGGTCGAGGAGCGGTTCGACCGCGGCAAGAAGTTCGCGGTGATCTGCGTCGCCGAGGGCGCCCGCCCGGCCGAGGGCTCCATGCCGTACGAGCGCGGCGAGATCGACCCCTACGGCCACGAGCGGTTCGCCGGCATCGGCAACCGGCTGGCCGCCGAGCTGGAGAACCGGCTGGGCAAGGAGGCCAGGCCGGTCATCCTGGGCCACATCCAGCGCGGCGGCACCCCCACCGCCTACGACCGCGTCCTGGCCACCCGCTTCGGCTGGCACGCGGTGGAGGCCGCCCACCGCGGCGAGTTCGGCATGATGACGGCACTGCGCGGCACGGAGATCGTGATGACGCCGCTGGCCAACGCGACGATGGAACTGAAGCGGGTGCCGCAGTACCGGATGGACGAGACCGAGGCGGTGTTCTAGGCCGTGTTCTGGGCGAACGGCCTTTCGCGGCGCCCGCCCTGCCGGGCCGCAGGCCCGGGGCTCCGGCCGGGGCCCCGCGCTGCGGCGGCCGGCCGCCCTTCGGGCCGTAGGCCCGGGCCCAGGCGGGGCGGCCCTTCGGGCCGTGGTGGGCCGTCAGGCGGCCGGTGGCTCCGGGCCGAACTGTGGTCGCCCTTCGGGCTGACCGCTGTGATCCGGGCGTTGGCTGCCCGATCTGCCTTCGGGCCGTTGGCCCGTACGGCGGGCGGTCGGCCCCCTGGCCGGAGCCGGGGCCCGGCGGCCCGGCGCGGCCGGCAGGCGGCGCACCAGTGCTCGTGCGTCGGCCCACCGGCCCGGTGCCGGTGGCCCCTCGTACGTACGCGCCTGGTGACGTCGGCCCACCGGGCCGTTGGCCCGGACCGGCTGGGGCGACGTGGGCCATCCGGTCGGGTACCGGCGCCGGGGCGCCCGGCCGGCGGCCCTTCGGGCCGCAGGCCCGTTCCCACCGGAACCCGGAACCCGGAGCCGGTGGTCCGCGCTGCCGCGATCCCGCGTCCGCGTGGGCCGGGTGGTGCCGGCCGTCGGGTGGCCGACGGTCTCCTGGCCGTCCCGGCGGCCCTTCGGGCCGGCAGGCCTGGAGGCTTGGAGGTCACCGGGCCGCAGGCCCATGTCTATCCTGCCCGGGCGGAGCCCGGTGGGCAGCGGGCCGGAGGCCCGGGCAAGGGTCCCCGCGTGGGGCGCGCTTGATGGCCGAGGGGCAGTGACGGGCGATTCCGCGAGCCCCCGGAGGGTAGGGGTGGCCCCACCACGAACCATGTGGTGGGCGCCAGTGAGGGTGGTGGTGGGGGCCGCATAGCGTGGGGCGCATGGGAAAACACAGATGGTTACGTGCGGCCGTCGCCTCGGCCGCCGTCCTGGGGGCCTGCGCCGTGGCGAGTCCTTCGGTGGGGGCCGAGCGCGGCGACCCGCTGCGGGAGTATCACGGGCAGGTCCTCGACTGGCACGGCTGTGCGCTCGGCCCGGACGACGCGACGGGGCGGGAGCTCGACGACGCGGGGGCCAGTTGCGCGGAGCTCACCGTGCCGCTCGACTACGCCGCGCCGCGCGGCAGGACCATCACCGTCGCGCTGTCCCGGCTGCCCGCCACCGACCGTGAGCGTCGCGTCGGCCCGCTGTTCCTGAACAACGGCGGGCCAGGCGGGGCGGGGCTCGACATGCCGCTCAGCGTCGCCGCCGACCTGGGGGACGTCGCCGAGCGCTACGACCTGATCGGCATGGACCCCCGGTTCGTGGGCCGTTCCACGCCGCTCGACTGCGGCTGGGACATCGGCACCGGCCTCTACTCCGCCGGCCCCGACCTGGCTTCGTTCGCCCGCTCCGCCGCCCGCGCCCACGACCTGGCCAGGCGGTGCCAGCGGACCGAAGGCGACGTGCTGCCGTACGTCACCACCCGCAACACGGCCAGGGACATGGACGTGCTGCGCGGCGCCCTGGGCGAGGACCGGATCTCCTACCTCGGCTACTCGTACGGCTCCTACCTCGGCGAGGTCTACACCACGCTCTTCCCCGGCCGGACCGACCGGATGGTGCTGGACGGCGTGATCGACCCGGCGCGCTACCGGCAGACGCTGCTCCAGGACGCGGGGGTCGCCAACGAGCGCGCCCTGCGTGGCTGGGCGGCGTGGGTCGCCGAGCGGGACGACGCCTACGGCCTGGGCGGCAGCCGGCGGGAGGTGCTCGCCGCGGTGGACCGGATCCACGCCGCCGCGGCCGAGGCGCCGCTGCGGGTCGGGGAGTACCGGCTCGACGCGCACCTGCTGCCGATCGTCCTGTTCAGCGGCCTCGGCAGCGACCTGGACGAGCCGCGGGCCGCGCTCGCCGAGTCCGTGGCGCTGCTGGCCCGCGTCGCCGCGGGGGAGCCGGCCGAGCCGACCCCGGCGCAGGCTGAGCAGCTGGCGTCCCTGACCACCGGCGCCGGATCGCCGTACGCCAGCGCGCAGTTGGCGATCCTCTGCGGGGACGTCGCCGAGCGGCGCGGCCTCGGCGCCTACTGGCGGGACGTCGAGGCCGGCAGGAGCGCGAACCCGTTCGCCGCGCCCGTCGTCTCCAACGTCAACGCCTGCGAGTTCTGGGGCCGCCCGGCCGAGGCGCCGACGGTGGTCGGCGGCGACGTGCCGGCGCTGCTGGTGGGCGCCACCGGCGACCCCCGCACGACGTACCCGGGGACCGAGGCGGTGCGCGAGCTGTGGCCGTCCTCCCGGCTGGTCACCCTGGAAGGCGCCGCCCACCACGGCGTCTACGGCGAGTACGGCAGCGCCTGCGTGGACGAGCGGGTCAACGCCTACCTGGCCAGCGGGCGGCTGCCGGCCGCCGACGTGACCTGCCGGCCGTAGCGGGCCGCGGCCTGTCGTCCGACGTGCCGCGCTGACAGCCCGCTGTGCGGGGTCTGACAGCGCGGCACGGCAGGCTCGGTCGGGTATCGACAGCTGAGGACGAACAGGAGGGGAGGCGTCGTGACATACGCCTTTCGGGCCGAGGGACTGGTCAAACGCTTCGGCGCGACCACGGCGCTGGCGGGGGTCGACCTGGCCGCCAGGTCGGGCACGGTGCTCGGGGTGCTGGGGCCGAACGGCGCCGGCAAGACGACGGCCGTGCGGATACTCGCGACGCTGCTCAGGCCCGACGGGGGTCGGGCCGAGGTGGCGGGGTACGACGTGGTGCGGCAGGCCGAGGAGGTGCGTCGGCGGATCGGGCTCACCGGCCAGTACGCCTCGGTGGACGAGGACCTGACCGGCACCGAGAACCTGGTGATGATCGGCCGGCTGCTCGACCTGCCCCGTGCCGAGGCCAGGGCGAGGGCCGCCGAGCTGCTGGAGCGGTTCGACCTCACCGAGGCCGCCGGGCGGCGGGCCCGCACCTACTCGGGCGGCATGCGCCGCCGGCTCGACCTGGCGGCCAGCCTGGTCGCCAGGCCCGAGGTCGTCTACCTCGACGAGCCCACCACCGGCCTCGACCCCAGCAAGCGGGACGACGTCTGGGCGCTGGTGCGGCAGCAGGTGTCGCAGGGCGTCACGGTGCTGCTGACCACCCAGTACCTGGAGGAGGCCGACGCGCTCGCGGACGACATCGCGGTGATCGACCGGGGCGCCGTCATCGCGCACGGCACCCCGCACGAGCTCAAGGCGGTGGTCGGCGGCCAGACCCTCCAGGTGCGGCCGCTCGACCCGGCCAGGCTGCCCGAGGTGGCGACCCTGCTGGAGCGGATCGCGGGTCAGCGCCCCGACTCGCCCGGGCGCGGGGTGCTCGGCGTGCCGGTGGAGGGCGACGCGGCGCTGGCCCCGGTGGTGGCCGCGCTCGCCGAGCGGGGCATCGCGGTCACCGAGCTGTCGCTGCGGCTGCCCAGCCTGGACGAGGTCTTCCACACCCTCACCGGGCACGGGGCCGGGACCGACCGGCCGGCGGCCGAGCAGGAGCGGGCGGAGGCGACGGCATGAGCACCCGGGTCCTCTCGCACAGCGCGACGCTCGGCTGGCGCAGCCTGATCAAGACGCTCCGCACCCCTGAGCAGCTGCTCGACGTCACGCTGCAACCGATCATCTTCGTGGTGATGTTCGTCTACCTGCTCGGCGGCGCCGTCTCCGGATCGACCACCGAGTACCTCACGTTCCTGCTGCCCGCGATCATGGTGCAGACGGTGGTCTTCGCCACCGTGGCCACCGGGGTCAACCTCAACACCGACATCAGGAAGGGCGTCTTCGACCGCTTCCGCAGCCTCCCGATCGCCCGCTCCGCGCCGCTGCTCGGCTCGGTACTCGGCGACATGATCAGGTTCGTGGTCTGCATCGCGGTGCTGCTCGGCTTCGGCTACGCGCTCGGCTTCCGGATCGGCACCGACCTGCTGTCCGTGCTGGCGGCCTGCCTGCTGGTGATGGTGTTCGCGTTCTCGCTGATCTGGATCTCGGTGCTGCTCGGGGTGAAGCTCAGGGAGCCGGGCGCGGTGCAGGGCATCATGTTCCTCGCCATGTTCCCGCTGACCTTCGGCACGAACATGATCACCCCGACCGAGACCCTGCCCGGCTGGCTCCAGTGGTGGGTCGACGTCAACCCGGTGACGGACGTGATGGAGGCGGCCCGCGGACTGATCAACTCGGGTCCGGTGGCCGGCCCCGTCACCTCCACGCTGCTGTGGTCGGCCGGCCTGTTCGCGGTGTTCTTCCCGCTGGCCGTCCGCGCCTACCGGCGCGCCGCGTAGCCGGTGCCGGCGGACGGGTCGCCCTCCGTCCGCCGGCCGGGGGCCTGGCCGGTGGCGGCGCGCAGCGCCCCGATGGCGGCGTCCCGGTCGAGGCCGCGGCCGCGCTCGAACGCCGCCGTGTAGGCGACGGCGCCGAGCTCCGCCGGCAGCCGGGTGGCGAGCTCGGCGGCGTCCCTGTCGGTCCTGTCCGGCGTGCCGCGCAGCGCCTCCGCCGCGCCCAACACCTCGGCCGCCACGGCCGGTTCGCCGCGCCCGGCGCACAGCCTCGACAGGACGACGCCGACCCTGGCCACGACCGGCATGTCCTGGACGTCCACCGCCTCCGCCAGAGCCTGGCCGAGCAGGGCGGCGGCCGGGTCCACCCCGTCCACCCCGTCCTCCCCGGCGAGCGCGACCATCGCGAGGCCGGCCCGCAGCAGCGCGCTCAGCTGCGGCTGGACGAAGGTCTGGCGGTCGACGTGGCGCAGCGCGCCCGTGTACTGCTCCCTCGCCTCCGCGAACTCGCCCGAGCGGCGGGCGAGTTCGCCCAGGGCGAGCCGCAGGTGGGCCACCAGGTAGCCGGCGCCGCGCCGGTCGGCGGCCTCCGCCAGCTCGGCCAACTCCTCACGAACCGTGTCGAGTTCGCCCTGCTCGGCGCGGATGACGGCCAGCCGGACGCGCACCTGCTCCAGGTCGGGCTCGGCGCGCAGCTCGCCCATCAGCCGCAGCGCCTCGGACAACGCCTCGCCGGCCGCGTCGAGGTCGCCGCGCAGCCGGTGCTGCTCGCCGAGCAGGTGCAGCGCCATCCCGAGACCCCAGCGGTCCCCGATCTCCCGGAAGCCGGCTACCGCGGGCCCCAACTCCTCCCAGACGCCGGCCGGATCGCCGTCGTTCTCGCGGATCGCGGCCCGCATCAGGCGCAGCATCGCGCGGGTCCACGGGTCGGGGTGGTCGAGGGCCCGGACCGAGAGCCGCAGCCCCTCCTCGGTGCGGTCGGCGAACATCGCGAGGCCGGGCTGGAGCACGCCGAGCATCGGCAGCCCCTGGGTGTCCACGTCCGAGCGCGCCAGCTCGTCGCGCAGCCGCTCGGCCTCCGGCCATGCCTCGCCAGGGCGCCCGGCCGCCGCGGCGTTGAGCACGAACATGCTGGTGGCCACGGCCCGTGCCGTCCACGGCGACTCGCCCGGCACGTCGAGCGCCAGCCGCAGCCAGTGGGCGGCCTCCGCGTGGTTCCCGCGCATCGTCCAGAACAGGCCGAGCGCCGCCACCAGGCGGACCGCGGTGTCCGCGTCGCCCACCGCCGTGGCGTGGTGCAGGGCGGCGAGCAGGTTGTCCCGCTCCGCGTGCAGCGTGGCCAGCCACTCCAGTTGGTCGTGGCGGCGGAGACGCGGCTCCGCGGTCTCGGCGAGCCGCAGGAAGTGGGCGGCGTGCGCGTCCCGCACCTCGCGCGTCAGCCCGGCCGCCGCCAGCCGCTCCGCGCCGTACTCGCGCAGCGTCTCCAGCATCCGGAACCGCGGCCCCGACGGGTCGCCGTCGTCGGCGAGTTGGAGCAGCGAGCGGTCGGCGAGCGAGGTCAGCGCCTCCAGGGCCTCGCCGGCCGCCAGCCCGCAGACCCCCTCGGCGCTCGCCGGGGTCACGCCGCCGGCGAACACCGCGAGGCGCTCGGCGAGCCGCCGTTCGTCCTCGGTCAGCAGCTCCCAGCTCCAGTCGACCACCGCGCGCAGCGTCTGGTGCCTGGGCAGGGCGGTGCGGCTGCCGGCGGTCAGCAGCCGGAACCGGTCGTCGAGGCGGGACGCCAGGTGGTCGGGGTCGAGGGTGCGCAGCCGCGCCGCGGCCAGCTCGATGGCCAGCGGCAGCCCGTCGAGCCGGTGGCAGATCTCGCGCACCGCGCCGACGTTCCCCTCGTGCACCGTGAACCCCGGCCGGACCGCGGCCGCCCGGTCGGCGAGCAGCCGGACGGCCGGGCTGGCGGCCGCCTCGTCGGCGCCCGCCGCGGGCGCCGGCAGCCGCAGCGACGCCACGGGCGACAGCACCTCGCCGAAGATGCCCAGCGGTTCGCGGCTGGTCGCCAACACCCGCAACTGTGGGCAGCGGCCCAGGAGTTGGTCGGCGAGCCGGGCCGCCGCCACCACCAGGTGCTCGCAGTTGTCGAGCAGCAGCAGCGTCGGGCCGCGGGACAGCGTGTCGACCAGCAGGTCGAGGGTGTCCCGCGGCGTGGTGGGCGTGCGGTGCCGTTCGAAGACGGCGGCAGGACCGCCGCCCAACGCGTCGAGCGCGGCCCTGGCCACGTCCTCGGGGTCGGTGACCGAGGCCAGCTCCACCAGCCAGGCGCCGCCCGCGAAGCCTGCGGCGTGCTCGGCGGCGGCCGTGGTGGCGAGCCGGGTCTTGCCGGCGCCGCCCGGGCCGACCAGCGTGACGAGCCGCGCCTCGGCCAGCCGCTTGCCGATCAACCGCAGCTCCTCGTCCCGGCCGACGAAGCTGGTGAGCGCCGCCCGCAGGTTCCCGGCCGGCGCCGGTCCCGGCGCGGCCGGGGCCAGCGCCGGTTCCGCGCGCAGCACAGAAAGGTGCAGCTCGCGCAGCTCGGGCGCCGGGTCGGTGCCCAACTCGTCGGCCAGCAGCGCCCGGTACTCCTCGTAGCCGGCCAGCGCCTCGGCCTGCCGGCCGGCCGCGTAGCGGGCCCGCATCAGCAGCCCGCGCGGCCGCTCGCGCAGCGGGTGCTCGGCGACCAGTGCCTCGAGATCGGCCAGCACGGTGGGCAACACGGTGGTCGCCAGCACGGCCGCCGGCAGCCCGGCGGCCAACTCGGCCTCGGCCAGGTCCTCGACCGCCGACCGCCGCAGCTCCTCGAGCCGGGCGGCGGGCGCCGCCGCGTACGGCGCGCCTCCCGCGTCGGCCAGCGCGGGGC